>CAZNWW010000683.1:0-1556 GCA_964576155.1 uncultured Myxococcales bacterium
GGGTCACAATATCCTCAGGGCCCGTCTCGTGAGCGGTGGCGACCTGGATCGTCCCCGGCGGTGAGTACGAACGCAGGACGGAGACCGTGGGCGAGACCGAGCGCACCCTGATCGTGGGGGATTCCTATCGAACGGTAGAGTCTGATCCTCAGGTCCTGGAGGTTTTCACAGCGCCCATCAGGGGCTTCCTCAAGCTCGCTGAGATCATCGCCTTCATCTTCCTGGTGGGTGGTTCGTTCTACATGCTCAACGAGACCGGGGCCATCGCCGCGGGGATCCACCGGCTGGTGCGAGTCCTGAAGGGGCGGGAGTTCCTGGTCATCCCCATCGTCATGATCCTCTTCTCGTTCTTCGGTGCGGTCTTCGGCATGTGCGAGGAGGCCATGCCCTTTGCGTTGATCTTCGTGCCCCTTGCGCTGGCCCTCGGCTACGACTCCATCGTCGGGGTCAGCCTGACCTTCCTGGCCGCGGGGGTGGGCTTCGCGGGGGCCTTCATCAACCCCTTCACGCTCCAGATTGCGCAGGGCATCGCCGGGATCGAGCCCCTGTCGGGCATGGGCTACCGGGTGGTGGTCTGGGTGGTGTCCACCGGGGTGACCATCGGCTGGGTCATGGTCTACGCCTCGAGGATCCGTCGTGATCCGACCCGCAGTCCGATGTACGAGCTGGATCAAGAGCGCCGGAAGGAGCTGGCCCGCCAGCAGAATGACATGACCGAGTTCACCTGGCGCCACGGCTTGGGGCTCCTCACCCTGGGCGCGGGGGTCGCGGGGATGGTCGTGGGTGTGATCCTCTGGGGTTGGTACATCCAGGAGATAGCGGGGCTCTTCGTGGCCATGGGTCTCGTGGCCGGGATCGTGGCAGGGCACGGCCCCAACCAGCTTGCGAAGACCTTCGTGGCTGGATGCCGTGACATGGTGGGTGCTGCCTTGATCGTCGGCTTCGCGGGCGGGATCATCGTGGTCCTGGAGGACGGCCGCATCATGGACACGATCCTCCACGGCATGGCCTCGGTGCTGACGCAGATGCCGGCGCTCCTGGGCGCGTACGTCCAGTACGTCTTCCAGATGGCGCTGAATTTCTTCATCCCCTCGGGGAGCACCAAGGCGGCCCTCACAATGCCCCTGATGGCTCCCCTGTCGGACCTCTCGGGGATCTCCCGCCAGACCGCGGTGCTCGTCTACCAGCTCGGGGACGGGTTCACCAACATGATCATCCCCACCTCCGGGGTCACCATCGGTACCCTGGCCATGGCGAAGATCCCTTATGAGCGCTGGTTCCGCTGGAATCTGCCCATGCAGGTGATGTTCGTGATGTTGTCGTTGGCGCTCTTGATCTGGCCGGTCTACACAGGCTGGACGGGTTGACGACGGAGTAACAGCAGCAGCAAAAGTAGCAGTGGCCATGGTGCGGTCGTCGGCCCGGCCGCGCAGCCGCCTGACCTACCGTCCGGCGGCGCAGCCTCCACCACGTCGGCCTCCTCGACCACCTCGGGCTCCGGCTCGATCGTGTCCGGCGCCGGCTCCCATGGGGTCGCTACGCAGGTCCAGCTTCCC
>CAZNWW010000683.1:1566-2700 GCA_964576155.1 uncultured Myxococcales bacterium
ATGCGCGTCGAAGAGGCAGTCCACGCAGAGGCCCGTGGCCTGGTTGCACCATGGGTGCGCATCGGGGCAGTCGTTGGATGACGGCATGCGGCATTCCAGCTCGCAGGTGCCGTAGCGGGGCTCGCAGTGTTCCCCGGCTTTGCATTCCCAGGATTGGGTGCACTCCACGCAGCTAAGGGAGCCGGGATCGCACCAGGTGCCTTCAGGGCATTGGTCGTTGTACACACATTCTCCGCACCGCCCGGAGAGCATGTCGCAGCTGTAGCCGAAGGGGCAGGGGTTCGCCGCTCCGTTGCCGCAGTCGTCCACGCAGGTGTAGTCCAGGCAGTGCTGCCCGAGGCCGCAGCCCTCGGAGGAGTCACATTCGACGCACCAACCGATCGCGGGGATGCAGATGGTCTCCTCGTCGCAGTCCTCAGGCCGCCAGCACCCGGGGCCGTCGATGTCCAGGAGGTCCAGCCGCTGACCCACCGGGTTGTGATGGTGGACCAGCATCATCCCTATGGGGTGGATCCCGTTCGTGTTCCACGAATAGTCGATCCCGGCGCCGTCTTCGTGAGCGAAGAAGGGCATCCCCGGCTGAGGTGTCAGGAAGTCGAACGCCTGCCGGGTGGGATCGTGGAGGAACCAGTCCGTCGCGTCGACGAGGCCCCAGGCGCCGTGGTGGTGGACGTGGTACGCAGAAACACGGAAGGCCACCTCCGCGTCCTCCGCGGTCATGCCGAGGACCGACGCGGGCAGGGGCATGACCATTACGTCGCTCATGTGGATGGGGATCGTCTCCCGGTGGGGGTCCACCTGGTTGATGAGGCCCAGGCGGGAGCCCTCGTCCTGGCCGTAGAGGACGTGCTCCACGAAGAACGCGTCCGCGTCGTTGCGGTTCAGGAAGTAGTATCCTTCGGAGTCACCGTCGCCGTCCCGGTCGTACTCCACCGCGAAGACGCTCTCCACCAGGCTGCCCCAGGGGGCCCAGACGGCCAGGGCCAGGTACAGGGTGGTCTCCTCAATACCCCCGCCAGCCCGGACCTGGGCTCCGTAGTCGCTGGTGAGGCCCACCGCGCGCAGGTCGGCGACGTTGATCGTGGCCTGGACATTCTCCGACGTGAAGCCGGCCGTTACGTAGGTAGCGTCGCC
>CAZNWW010000684.1:0-2696 GCA_964576155.1 uncultured Myxococcales bacterium
CACTTAGCGTTCTTGGCCTCGTCCGATTCGGCTTCCTCGCGCAGCCACTTCGCCAGCGGCATCTCGAACCCAGCGAGGGGGAAAAAGAGATCGCCGCCGTCGAGGGTGTTGTCGAGGGCGATAAAGAACGCATCGCCGAAGGTGAAGCTGTAGCTGAGCTCAGCGATGCGAAGCTCGGGAACGTCGGGGAACGCCATGTACTCGCGGAAGTTGGGGACGTCTTCCTCGCCCAGCGCGTCGGCCTCCTTCCATTCGTGGTTTCCGATGGACACGTAGATCGGCACATGGTGGCCGAGGCGCCGGCTCGGGTCGAAGTGCTCCACTTTGTACTCCGGGCGATCGCCGGAGTCGACGATGTCGCCCACGTTGAGCACGAGGGCCGGCTCGTCCTTGATGATGTTCTGGACCACGGCCCCGTGGCTGTCCGGATCCGATCGTGAGTCGCCGTACACTGCGAACCGGAACTTCTGGCCCTGCAGCGGCGCGGTGGAGAACGTCAGGTCCGCGGTGCAGCGTTCGTCAGTGCAGGCGCGGTAGTGATAGAGGGTCGCGGGTTTCAGGTCGGGTACGACCACCTCGTGCGTCGTACCCGTTGCGCCCTCGACCTGGCTTCCGTAGCTCTCGTTCGTCCCGTACTCGATGCGGGTGCCGCCGGGCTCTTCGCTCTCCCAGATCAGCGCCACGCTCGTTTGCGTCGTGTGCATCACGTGAGGACCCACGTGGAAGGTGAGGTCCTCTGCACCGATGGGTACCTTGTGTTCCGCCGGAGGGGGTGTGGATACGTCGACCGAGTCGACCGAAACGGTCCGGATGTCCGTCGCAGTGTCTATCGGCGGGGTCCTCCCCGTGTCGACCAGAGCAGAACCCGCGTCGGCCTTCCCAGCGCCTCCGCCGCATGAAGCCGCCAGCAGCGGCGCTGCCAGCGCGATCCCCGTCAAGACCATTCGTGCCAGCATGTCCCCACCTCCGTACTCTTCCCGGTAGACATTGTACACCGATGCCGGACGTCTAGATAGTCGCCTGAAAGCCTGAAGTGTATACAATCTGCGTACAGTTCCTCCGGATATGAGCCAGAAAAGTTGTAAGCGCGCCGGGATTGTCGCGACCAAGCATGCAGATGCGGACATGGAACCGCATCGAGAACAAACCCGCCGGCGACGGCGATGACAATCTTTGGGAGGATCATCATGAAGCTCGATAAAACAGTCTCCATCGGCACCCTGGCTCTTTCCCTCACCTTTGGCGGACTCGCGCTCGGCGCTTCCGCCAACGCCGCGGATCTCGAAGGCCCCGTCGCAACGGCCAAGGGCCTGCAGGCCGGCTGCGGCGCAGGCGGCTGCGGCGCAGGCTCTTGCGGCGCCAAGGACGCGGACAAGAAGGACGACGACAAGAAGGACGACGATAAGAAGGACGGCGACAACAAGGACGGCACGGACAAGGGCACCGACGCCAAGTGAGGTGCGAACTCCTGCGGCTAGTTTGGGGAGATCGTGCTGGTGCGACCCCTGAGGTCCCTTCGACTGCGCTCAGGGCAGGCTCTTCGACTCCGCTGCGCTGCGCTCAGGATGACGGGTACGCGAAGTGTTGAGGTGGAAAATGATGTTCTATAGATGCCAATGCGTATTGGGAGCCCTCATCTTCATTTCTGCGTGCAGTGGGGGAGGATCAGGTGAGGCGCCGGTGGTCGGCGACACGACAGATGTCGCCGGCGCGGCGGACGTTCAGCCTTCCCCGGAGTGTCAGTCAGCACAGGACTGCTTCGACAAGGTGGGTCCGTTGGGCCCGTGCCAGGCCGCGGTCTGCGTGGCCGGCGAGTCCGTCTGCGTTGTCGAGGCCGTGTCGGACGGCACGGGCTGCGAAGACGGCAGCGCCTGTACCGCCGGCGATCAATGCACAGCGGGCGAATGCGTCCCCGGGGCGGCGCCCGTCTGTGATGACGGGAACCCCTGCACCGATGACGGCTGCGATCCCGAGATCGGGTGCACCGTCGGCGAGAGCACTTGTCCATGTCTGCTGGACGGCGATTGCGAGGAGTTCGATGACGGGGACCTCTGCAACGGGACGCTCATCTGCCGCCCCGGTGAGGACGGGCTCACGGTCTGTGAGATAGACCCCGAGACCGTGGTGACATGCGAAGGCGACGATGCCTGTACCGAACCGGGCACGTGCGAGGCGGGCGTCTGTTCGGCCGGGGAACCGCTGGACTGCGATGACGGCAACCCCTGCACCGACGACTCCTGCGATCCGGTCTCCGGCTGCGGCCATGTGGACAACGAGTCCTGCGGTGAGTGCGTCGGAATCGAGTGTCTGGGCTGCGCCTTCGGTGTGGACTGCGCGTCCGAAGGCCCGTTCATCGACGACACCTGCTGCGCAGTCGGGGACAACCTCCTCTATCTCCAGGACGGGCTGGGGGGCGAGGTCGTGGACATCGACACAGACGGCGTCTTCTCCGTGACCTGCGGAGGCTTCGGTGCGGATGTCCATGACGTCAGCTCCCCCGGGTCTCCCAAATTCCTCGGGGGTATGATGAATCGATGCCAGCGCATGGCGTTCGGGCCATTGACCCCCACGGGGAAACGGGTCGTCTACATCACCCATCACGGAGACAGCTTCGTGCAGAATCCCATCCTCTCGGTCCACACGCTCGACGTCTCGAGCGGCGTGGCCACCGTGGCGCAGTGGACCGAGCCGGGGGT
>CAZNWW010000685.1:0-2695 GCA_964576155.1 uncultured Myxococcales bacterium
GCCGAAGAGGCCCCAGAGCCATTGTTCGTCCTCGAACTCCAGGTCGTAGTCCTGCACCGCCGGGGACGGGGTGCCGTCGGGGCCTGCGAGGCTTGTGGACCATGGATCTTCAGTGTTCTCCCGGAGCGTCGCGGCGGTGAGCTGGAACACCCGCTCCCGGCCGTCTGCGTCGCGCAGGGCAAGGACTGCGTTCCATGGGGGCGGCGTCATGGCCCAACCCTCCGACGGGCGCAGGCGTGAGATGATGTCCTTCACTCGGCCCGACTCGTCGGGGGTCAGGTCCGTCACGACCCGCCGACCCTCGAGCTCGACGAGCTGGATGCGCATCTGCCCCTCAATCGGTATTGCGCCGCTGCAGGCAACTGAGACTAAAAAGAGCGCCAGAACGAGAATACGCATGGGGACCTCCGTGTCGGTGTCGATGATGATATAACGAAAGGCAGGAGGGATGCATGCCCCTCGTGTTGTTGCTTTTGGCCCTGACTCCTCCGGACGTACCGATCCCCATGTACCGGAACGCGCCGTAGACCCTCGTTCTCCGGCGCCCACTCACCCTGACGAATCCTGCGCCGGATGAACACGATCTGGCAATCTACGAGGAAGACGAGTGGAACCGGGCCCTGGTGTGTCCGCGGGACCAGACAGTGGATGGTGACACCCATCTCTGCACCTACAAACGCACAGGGACGGTCGAGATCGGCGACGTGAAGGTCTGGGCTGGTGCGACCCGCACGTCCCACGAATGGGACGGGATGTACGGATACGAGTCCGAGGTGGCGCTGGTCCTCCCGACGATCTCGGGGCCGAGGGTCCTGGGGACGCTGACACAGTGGGACCAGACCGTAGTGGACTGTTACACCAGCGTACATCTCCGACGCCAGGTCTCCCGGGACCTGGACCGGGATGGCCGACCGGAGCTCTGCGTCGAGTCGGTGGTCGAGGAGGGCGAGGGTTTGTTCCACGTCATGGATCTCGGGGACGACGGACGCAAATGGCGTCCCATCACCCGAACTCGAACGCGCCACGCATGGCACCTCTCCAAGGACCTGCTCCGTCTCGAGAGGATCCCTGCCCTCGACCGCCGCTGCCCGAAGAAGGGCTACAGCTTCTTTACCGTCTTCGAGGCCTGGGACGACCCCGTCGGCTACCGCGCCGGGATCCAAGGCAAGGGCGGCCGCCTCGCCCCCTGTCCCAAGGGCCCGTCGGACACCTGCTTCGATCTGGACGCGTGCAAATAGTCCACCTTCACACGGTGGAAGTAGCGACACCCGCCGGAGGCGCTGCACCCAACGCCACTGAATCACCGAGACGGACATATCCGAACCGAGGAGCCTGCGACTCGGATTCCGGAAGCAACCAACGACGCACAGCATCGGAACCTGCAGGTCAATGCACCGAGCCCGACGAATGATAATCGTCTCCTCCGTCTGAGGTGGACCCCATCTTTCAGACCAGCAGGCAGGGTAGTTAAGGTGGAGCCAGCCCCGGAAAGATTCATGTTGTGGTCATCATCATCTTGTTGCGAGCCAGCGGCGACCCCAGGGAGCCGCTGGGAGGGGGGTCTGGGGGGAGACTGGTAACCTGTGGACATCCTGTTGATTGCTGTGGAAATCACTACGCAGCCTCTCTCAGCAGCCCATCATAGAAGTCCGCCGGTGTCTGGTATCCTAGAGCATGGTGAGGGCGTTCGTCATTGAAGAAATCGAAGTAGGCAGCAATGCCTGCACGAGCTTCCTTCACCGTATCGTAGGCGTTCAGATAGACCTCCTCGTACTTGAGCGAGCGCCAGAGCCGCTCCACGAAGATGTTGTCGAGATAGCGACCCTTGCCATCCATGCTGATCCTGATCCCACGCTCGAGCAGCACGTCGGTGAAGTCCTTCGATGTAAACTGTGAGCCCTGGTCCGAATTGAAGATCTCTGGGCTACCGAAGCATGACAGGGCTTCCTGTAAGGCCTCCACGCAGAAGTCTGTCTCCAGAGTATTGGACAGGCGCCAGGCGAGCACACGACGAGAGTACCAGTCGATGATCGCCACCAGGTAGACGAAGCCACGAGCCATCGGGATGTATGTGATGTCAGCAGCCCAGACCTAGTTGACCTTGGAGATTGTCTTGTCTCGCAGCAGGTAGGGATACACCGCATGCTCCGGCGTTGGCTTGCTTGTGTTTGGCTTCGGAGCAGTGCTCTCAAGGCCCATCACCCTCATCAGCCGCTGTATCCGCTTGCGGTTGATGACGGTGCCCTTGGCTTTGAGCGCTTGCGTCATCTTGCGGCTGCCATAGAACGGCCGGCTCAGATGCAGCTCGTCCATCCTGCGCATCAACAGCAACTCTTCGGGGTCGGGCTCAACAGGGTCGTAGTAGAGACTCGAACGATTTACGGCGAGCAATTCGCATTGTCGGCGCATCGAAACAGCGGCGTTGGCTTCAACGAGCCCACGCCGCTTCTTCATTTCAATCGACCGAGCCCGCGTGACAAAAAATCCCGCTCCATCGTCAACGCCCCGATCTTCTGCAAGAGCTCGGCCTCTCTTGCAGACGCATCCGCTCCGTTGACCCCCTCGGCCTCGAAGGCTCGCGCTACGTTCTCCAGGAGCTGCCGCTTCCATTTGTAGATCTGGTTGGCGTGGACCTTGTGCCGCCGAGCCAACTCCGCGATCGTCCCTTCCTCGCGCAGCGCTTCCAACGCTACTT
>CAZNWW010000686.1:0-2692 GCA_964576155.1 uncultured Myxococcales bacterium
CTCCGATACTTTGCCTGGAGGCGTAAAACCCCGATGATCCGTCCTATCCACCCTGCTCGGCCTCCTCCGTCCACACATCGGGGGCGCTCCGTCCACACATCGGGGGCGGGGGTCCACACATCGGGGGCGGGGTCGTCCTCCGTCCACATGCCTGGGGGGTCCCCACGTGCTTTCGTCCCCGCGTGCTAGCGCGATCAAAGCACGGTTTCTTCCCGTGCAGCATGGGTCCGGTGGCCTCAACGTCAGGGGACGCCAGAGGCCTTCCCTGTCCAGATCCTTTCTTGATAGACTCGGTGTTCATTCAGGAGGTGTCATCATGCGATTGCCAGCCCTCTTCGTTGTCCTTGCTGCGTTCTTCATCAGCTGCGGGTCTGCTGACGATGCAGATCCGGCGTCGTCCGATGTGGACGGTGGCGACGTCGGGGACTGCGTCGGCAGTTGCGTGGACACACGCGTCGACGCGGCGACGGACGGCGCGCCGGGCGCCGACGCCGACCCGGGGGACACCGTCACTCCCGCGGATGGGGACCCAACCGGCGATGCTCCGTCGGAAGATGGGGTGGACAGCGTCTTCATCGATGTCGTGGAGGACATCGATGAAGAGGTCGTCGAGGATGTCGGAGGAGAGGTCGTAGAGGACGTCGCCGACGGCACACCCGAGGACGTCCAGGACCTTGAATCCATCGACGCAGGGCCACCGCCGATCAGCTCGGAAGACTGGTATACGGTGTTCGGCGGATCGGCCAGCGAAGAGATCAAGTGCGTCACCGCTGACTCCGACGGAAACGTGTACGTCGCCGGGACCTTCAGCGAGGGCATGGTGATCGGGACGGAGACATTCACACCGGTCGAGCCCGGGACAAATACCCCCGACAGCTTCGTGGCATCCTTTGACGCCTCGGGGACGTTTCGGTGGGCACATGCCTTCACCGCGTCCCTCCCGGACATCCCCTATGAAATCGCAGTGGATGGGCAGGACAGGGTCTACGTGCTCGGTTCTCATCAGGCCGACCTGACCATTGGTGACGAACTGCTCGGGGCGAACGGTGGCGGAGACGTGTACCTGGCTTCCTTCGACCAGGAGGGCAACCAGCTCTGGGCAAAGAGCTGGGGTGGGCCCTACGGGGAGAGCCCCAGAGATCTCTCCGTCAACCCGGCCGGAGACATCTTCATCACCGGCAGCTTCCAGGGATACATGGAGGCGGATGAGCTCAGCGTCGGAGATCCCGAGTCCCTCGGACTCTCCGAGGTCTTCGTGCTCGCCGTCGACGGACAGACCCACGACCCACTGTGGCTCCGCGGCTTCACCGGAATGGGGCATGACGTGGGCACGGCCATCGTGGCAGACCAGAATCGCAGCACCGTGACCGCCGTGAGCTATTACAACGACCTCACCATCGATCCCGTCGAGGGGATCACCTTCGACGCCGGGGACAACTTCGACGTGGGACTCGTACGCCTGGATGAGGACGGCAATGTTCTATGGGCCAACGGCTACGGGGGTTCAGGCAGCGAGGAGATCATCGGCCTGGATCTGGACACCTTTGGCAACATCCATATGACCGGAGTCTTCTCCGATACGGTGTCCTTCGGGGGCGCCGATCTCGTCGGTACGGGCGGACACGACATCGTGGTGGCGAGCTATGCCAGCAACGGCGACCATCTCTGGTCCTGGGGCTACACCGGAGGCAGCTTCGACCAGACCCTGGATCTGGAGGTCGTCGGCGATGCCATCTACGTGGCTGGCCGCTACCGGGAGGACCTCCAGATCGGTGATTCGCTGCTCGACTCCGTGGCGGGGGGATATGACCTCCTGGTGGCCCGGTTCGAGACGACGGATGGAACCCCGGTGTGGATCAAATCCCTCGGGAGCACTGGCGATGACCAGGCCAACGGAATCGGCGTCGGGGGGGATGGAGGCATCTACGTCGGCGGGTACGTGGACGGGGCCCTGTCGTTCGACGGGGAGACCCAGCCCCTCGCCGGCACCGGCAAGGACGCCTTTGTGTTCCGGCTCGTGGATTGACGGCTCGATACTCAGCCTCCTCCGTCCACACGTCGGGGGACGCCCAGGCTCTTGGGCAGAGACCTCTCTGCGCACCGACCGGGGGATCCTTCGACTCCGCTCCGCTGCGCTCTGGATGACGAATTTCTACTCGGCCCCTTCCCGAAGACACCTCCTCTTCGAATACCTCCATTGTGGAAAAACAAAGGAGGTGACCGATGATCGCCAGGGTGTACTCGGCGGGAGTGATCGGAGTGGACGGGTTCGAGGTCGTAGTGGAATGCGAGGTAGCGGGGGGGCTCAACAACTTCGAGGTGGTGGGGTTGCCGGAGACCGCGGTGAAGGAGAGCCGCACACGGGTGCGGGCCGCGATGCTGTCCTGCGGCCTCAAGTTCCCGAGCCGACGGATCACCGTCAACCTCGCCCCGCTGACATTCCCAAACGGGGCACGGTCTACGACCTGCCCCTGGCCCTGGCCATCCTCGCCGGAAACAAGGACATCGGGCCCGGGCGATTACAAACAACCCTCGCCGTGGGAGAGTTGAGCCTCGGCGGAGAGGTCCGCCCGGTCCCCGGGGTCCTGGCCATGGCCCTGGCCGCGCGGAGCCTCGGGCTGACCCACGTCCTCGCCCCCGCGGCCAACGCAGCCGAGGCCATCGACCCGAGCCTGCTCGATACGGTCACCTG
>CAZNWW010000687.1:0-2691 GCA_964576155.1 uncultured Myxococcales bacterium
TTCGGCCTCGCACCCGGGATGATCCGTGCCCTCCGGGAGCGGCCCATCCCCGGCCTGCCGATCCTCGGCCTGGCCTTCGCCGCGTTCGCGCTGCGCGCGCTCCTGCCTCCGATCTTCCTCCACGTGGAGTTTGTCGGTTTGAAATACTGGTCCCTGGCTGTGGATCCGAGCCTGCTCTTCAACCAGGACCCCAGCTTCGGCCGGGGCGGCCTCCTCACCCAGGGTATCCTCACCGCGGTCCTGGGTGGCGGGCTACGAGCCTTCTTTGTTGGAGACGCGCTCCTCTCGGCCGCTACGGTGGGCCTCGGCGGGCTCCTCGTGGCCCGCTGGTCCCCTGAGCGGTCCGTGGCCCCCATCGTCGCAGGCGCCCTCCTGGCGGTCCACCCGCTCCTGGTCCGGGTCGGCGCGTCCGAGGATGTCCACGTCGTGGCCGGCTTCTGGGCCTTTCTATCGCTCTACCTCCTGGAAATTCACAAGGACGGCCGTCGGGACGCAGATCTCATCGCAGCCATCGGGGCAGCGGTCCTCGCCACCTGCTCCCGACAGTTCCTCCTGCCCATGCCCATCCTCTTTGGCCTCCTATGGCTCGAGCGGATCCCTGGTCCACGCCTGGGCCGTCGGCCCGTGGCCTGGGCCGGCCTCGTACTCCTGGTGGGGACCGTAGGCCTCAAATGGGCGTTCCTTCTGCCCCCGATCATCTCAGCGGGGACCGGCATCCAGCACGGAAGCGGCGCAGCTCTGTTCTCTATCTTGAAGTCTGCCGTGATCCTCGCCGAGACCAGCCTCTCGGAGCCCCATCCCCTGCTGGACCAATGGCTCACCCCGTTGCCGGTGCTCCTGCTGATGTTCTGGGGTCTCCTGCGATCCGGCCGCGCCGGGCTCCCCCGGAGCATCGTCCTCGCCTGGGTCTGGCTCTTCATCCTGTCACTCCCCCTCGGATACTGGGGGATCAGCGTCCGGTACCTGTTCAGGAGTCTCCTGATCCTAGTCTCCCTCCTGGCCGCGGGGACAGGCCTCGGCGATGTCCTGACGCGACTGCGCAGCCTGCGTCCCTGGCTCCCGGTCGCTGTCACGGCAGCCCTCTTGATCCTGGTCTCTTCCCTGGCGATCCCCCGCATCGTACGAGAGGCGCCCATGGATCCCTTCACCCGCCAGGTCCTCTGGTGGGAAGCCACGCTCCCCACCCTCCCAAAGGACGCGATCATCCTCACCGCGAGCGGGGAGGACCTCGGCACACCGAACCTCTTCCTGAAGATCCCGAACAGGCTCCTGAATCCAGGCGGATATGAGGGACGGCGTCACCGCTCCCTGGCCCTCTGGCCTGACCTCGCCGGCCTCGACGAGGCAGACCCTGTCTACCTCTTCCATGGAGTTGCCTGCCACAGCGTGAGCGTCTTCGAGTTGGAGGAGGACTGGGCGCAACCGGACCGCTTGATCCGCGAGGTGGACGAGGCGGGGCTGCGCCGTGCAACCCGACCGGTTCATCCAGGAACAAAGTGGATCCAGGCCCGCAGAGCCCCCTGTCGCAGCCCGGATCTCCCGTCGCCCCGTCCAGAGGATCCCAGCCTCGACATCCCCCAGGTTGCTCTCCAGAACGGCAACATCTTCTACGAAGAACACCCCTTCAGGATCACCCTGCACCGGCTCCGCTGACTCTCTATTCCCCTGTGGGAGGCCCTTTGAAACTGAGTTGAGCGGAGGAAGTTCCGCTCGTACGAAACTTATGCCCTTGGGTGCAGGGGGGTCCTTATTGTGATGATCTTCACTTGGCCGGTCCTGGTTCCGAAGTGCCTACTGTCTCCGGAGCTTGACACCCCGAAGCACGCTACAGATACTTCCCTCGTGCTAGTGGTGGAGAACAGCGGCAGGGAGTCTTCGCGGGCGAAACTGTTCGGCTACGTCGGACTGGCGCTCGTGGTGCTCATCAATATCTACGCGTTTTCCGCACCGTTCATCCATGAGACCAAGCATTTTCCGGAGTGGCGAAAGGGGCCGCTGATCTACGAAGGCTCGCCATACTTCACCGCCAAGGCGTCCAAGCTGTTCTGGCCAGCGGCAGCGGTAGCGCTGGACACGTACCTGCTGGTCATGTTTCTGGGAGGCGCGGTGACTCGACGCCTCGCAGGTGGCAGGGCAACGCTCCTCGGCTTCTTCACGCCCATCGTAGCGCTCGTGGTTGCATTGGGGATGGCGGAGGGGCTCACTCGATTCGTCATCCATAACTCCAGTCTGCTCCAGCAGTATCGCCCCGATGCGGATCTGTTCTGGTACAACCGCCCGGGGCTTCGTGACTTCGTCGGAGACCGCGATGTTGTGCCACGCTCGACCAACTCCCTGGGTTTCCGCGGCGCGGCTGAAGTGCCCGAACACAAGCCTGAGAACGAGTTCCGCATCTTCATCATAGGCGATTCCTCCACCTTTGGCTGGGGGGTCAGGGATCTTGAGACCTACGCCGCTGTCATGGGCAATGAGTTGGAGCGCGAGACCGGCAGAACCGTGCGCGTCATCAATACGGGCTGTCCGGGGCACTCGTCCTACCAGGGGATGAAGCTCCTGAAGCACTATGGGCCCTCCATGCAACCTGACTTTGTGGTGTGGTCCTACAACAATGATTCATGCCTGGATATGGCCAGGGACAAGGACAGGATCAACAAGAGCGAGCTGGTCCAGGCGCTTGAACGCTGCCTGTAC
>CAZNWW010000688.1:0-2279 GCA_964576155.1 uncultured Myxococcales bacterium
GATCGGCGCTTCAACACTGGATGAGACGTTCCTGCCCTTCTGGTAGTCTCCGGCTGCATATTCAGGAGGAAATCGATGTCCAGGACGGTTCTCGTTCGCATCATGGGGATGACGATCTCGCTGCTCCGCATCTTGTTCGCCGATCGGGAGTACCTCGTCCTCGAGAGCCTTGCCCTTCGACAACAGGTCGCTGCCATGAAACGGGAGAGGCCCCGCCCCACCCTCGAGGAGCTGGACCGGACCTTCTGGGCCGTACTCAAGGAGACATGGGCCGGATGGATGGACAGCCTGATCATCGTCACACCCGAGACCGTGGTCCGATGGCACAAGGAGAGATTCAAGAAGTACTGGCGGGAGCTCTCTCGAGGACGGCCGGGAAGGCCTCGAGTTCCCATCGACACTCGCAACCTCATCAGACGGATCGCCATGGAGAATCCATCTTGGGGCACTCCCAAGATCCTGGCCGAGCTCCGGAAGTTGGGTTTCGAGGTATCCGAATCCACGGTGGACCGATATCGTCCGCGCCGGCCACCAGATCCAGCAAGGGCGGAACAGTGGAAGGTCTTCCTCCGGAACCACATGCCGGAGATCGCCGCCATGGATTTCTGCACGGTCCCCACGGCTTCCTTCAAGGTCCTCTACTGTTTCTTCGTCATCCATCACCACCGGCGCCGCATCCTCCACTTCAATGTCACCGAGCACCCAACAGCACAGTGGGTGATCCAGCAACTGCGGGAAGCCTTCGAGTCGACATCCAGCGCCAGGTTCTTAATTCATGACCGAGACACGACATTCGGGGCTGCTGTCGCTGCCTGGTTCAGTGCAGCAGGTATGAAATCCGTCCGAATCGGATTCCGTTCTCCCTGGCAGAACGGCATTGCTGAACGGTGGATCCGAAGCCTCCGGACTGAACTCCTCGACCACGTTGTTGTCCTCAACGAAGCCCACGCCCGCAGGCAGATTGCTGGTTACGTCTCCTACTACAACGAGGACCGGTGCCACCTCACCCTCGATGGAGACAGCCCGGAGCACCGGCCGATCCAGCCCCGACCTCCCGGCGACGCCGAGGTCGTCTCTCTGCCTCGCGTTGGTGGCGTCCACCATCGATACGAGTGGCGGCAAGCGGCCTAACAATAGGCGACCCAGATCTGCGAATTAGGATGCTCCTACACTTCGGGGCATTGGACAGGTCTGCCTGAACCCCGGTTCCTCAGCTGCTGCATCGACAGTCAGCGACAATGAAGGTCTCGAAATGGTCAGGATTGAGGCGGTGGAGACAGCCTCAGGCACCCAAGAGAACCCCGGAGAGGCCCCGATCCAATAATGAAGAGCTACAGGCAAGAAACACGGATGATGCGCCCTATCCGCTGCTGTGCTTGAACGACATGTCCGACCTCCCGGGATCAGTCCGAGTCCTCGGAGGTGGTGCTGAAGAGGAACGGCAACTTGACGATGCAAATTCCGACTTTGGGCTCCTTGAAGCGCATGCGTCCGATGACCTTCCGGATGCATCTCTCGACCTTCTCGTCCTTGAGCGTATTGCCCACGATCTGGACCCCATGGACCTTTCCGGTCAAATTTATCGTCCATTTCACGGTGAGTTTTCCCTTAATGTCGGGCTTGGCCGGGAGCGCAGCCATATAACAGTACTGGATCCGGTTCGCAGCCGCCCTGCGCCGCACGATCCGCATCACGTCCTGTTTCATGCAAAAACCGGAAACGTCGCCCGAGCCCATTGACATTCGGGGACCTCGACGCCGACTGCCCTTGCGGCCGGCCATGGCCATGCGGCCTCCACGGTCAGCCCTGCCGCTACCAATGACGCCAAGACCACCGCCGCGACCGCCCAATCCACCCACTCCAAAAGCGCCGCCGTCTCCGAAGCCACCGCCGCCTCCAAGGCTACTGCTGCCGCCGACCTCCTCATCCACCACAGGGAGTACTCCCACAGCTCCTCGGGTGAGAGACCTGCGGAGCTGTGGGAGTACATCCACCACAGGGAGTACTAGCGCCATGGAGATTCGGCATGACCCCTGGGGCGACGCGGCGGCGCGCAATCCTGAAACCAAGTCATGGATGCAAGCACGCAGCTTGGCCTCCTCAGGAGGCCCATCGGGTACTTTCACATTGACGGAGTGGCCATCTGTTCCGATAGCCCATTGGACCTCGAAGGAAGTCTGCGTCTGGTCTTCCTTTCGCTCGTTGTAAAGTCCGCAGCAATGGACAGCGACAGATAGGATTGGGTCAAGGTCTTTCTTGATGCCGGATTCGCATTCTCC
>CAZNWW010000688.1:2289-2688 GCA_964576155.1 uncultured Myxococcales bacterium
TCACTATCCGGACTTGCGCCGATCCAACCGAACCATGACCTGTGAGGGACGCGCTGTCGTAGGCCAAGTCGGACTGGCCCTTATTCTCGAGGACATGGTCTCCGTCCTTGCCCCAAGCCGCGTTCTTGGCCACCAGGTTCTTCTGATTGCCAAGGTTGGAGGAGAGAGCGGACTTCTTCCGGCTCTTATTCTTGAGGATAGCGACCATGCGTTGCTTTTTGTCCTCAGCTAACTTGTCACTCTTGGTGTCGAGGTCACGCATGTCCTTCTTGAGAGGGTAATTGGATCCGACGACCTCCTTGTTGAGGTGATCGCTGGATCCGCTGGCAATCCTGGCCTCGAACTCCGGGATCATGACTCGCGGCAGATCGTCAGCGAGCGCAGGGAGTCTCTCCGGCA
>CAZNWW010000689.1:0-996 GCA_964576155.1 uncultured Myxococcales bacterium
AGCAGAGCCCGCGGCAGCTCGTTCTGGGCACGTCCCGGAGGTGCAGGGCGGCGCACAGACCCGGAGTTCCCTGGCCCGCTTCACCCGGTTCAACCGCCTCGTGGAGAGGTGGCGCATGCCCCTGATCCAGTTCAATGACTCCCCCGCGTTCATGCCCGGCAGCCGGCAGGAGCGAGCGGGCATCCAGGGGGCCGGTGGCAAGAGCCTCCTGGAGGAGGTGCTCACCGAGGTGCCCCGCATCGCCGTGACCCTGCGTCAATCCTATGGCGGCCGGCTGATACATGCGAACCTGCGCTCCCTCGGGCCGCCCCGGACAGGCCTTGCGCTCTTCGGCGCGCGCCTGGGGGTCATGGGATCGGCGGGCGCGGCTACGGTGCTCTACAAAGGCGATGCGGCAGACCTGGATGCGTGGAAGGCCGACTACGAAGCAGAGTACCTCGCGGCCGAAAGCGCACAAGCGGCCGGGGTCGAGGACCAGCTCTGCGACCTCGCAGATCTGCGCGAGCACCTGGTGCACTGGCGGCACAGCATCGGTCCCCGATCTCGATCTTGATCTCGAGGTAGTTGTCCCTAAGTCAAAGCGCATACATCACGCAGCAGTGATTTCTGGGTGTTGGATGGCATTGGCCGGCGTGAATGGCATTCAGGTGTGTATCTCCAAACTAATCCGAGCCGGGAGCCCGCTACCAGGAATCCGAGCCGGGGAGCCGGCGACCCCTGGGCCCGCCGATAGCCTGACTCTGAAACTCCTTGAATCTTGAGCTGACCTGCCCGGCACTTGAGTTCTGGTTTCTCGAAACATCTGGGAAAAAAATGTCCAACCGAATTACTCTGACGATCTGTGGCCTCTTTACGTGGGTCTTCATTTTTGCCGGCGCAGGACCGGTCCTTGGGGCTTCGTCCGGTGCCGCCGGGTTTGGCCAGACCGAGGAGAAGCCGAAGGTGATCAAGAAATCCAAGAAGGGCAAGAAGGGCAAGAAGGGCAAGAAGGGAAAG
>CAZNWW010000689.1:1006-2678 GCA_964576155.1 uncultured Myxococcales bacterium
GAGCATTCAACCTTCACCATCAAGAAGAGCGGCGAGTCGAACTTGCCGAAGAGCAAGACAAAGACAACCAGGAAAGAGAAGCCGGCCCCGAAGAAGTCATCCAAGGCTCCCGCCAAGGAGGCAGCGAAGACTGACACCAAGGTCACGATCGAAGATGACGATGTAGTGAAGGTCAAAGAAGACGGTGCGGTGGAGGTCGAGGCCGACGGAGGCCATGTGGCCGTGGAAGCCGAAGATGGAGCCGTGGCCGTCGATGTCGACGAAGAGGGTGTGGCCGTGGAAGCCGGCGACGGTGCAGTAGCGGTGGAAGCTGGCGACGGTGCGGCGCCGGTCTCCGGCACCGACCAGGGGAAATTCTCCGGAGTGGCCGTGCACGCCGCTGAGGGTGTGGTCAGTATCAACGAGGACACTGACACCCAGTACATTGTCAACAGACCCTCGGGAGAGGAGGTTTCCAGCGAAAAGGAATGGGATGATTAGCAGCCCTCAACCCTTCAACGATTAACTTTGGTATAGGACAACAAGGAAATACATCTTGCAATGCGCTCTGTGCGTTCCGTCCCGAACGCGTTGTCCCCTCTTAGTGCTTTGGCCCGTCCTCTCTACGCACTCAGGTGTTCCCCTTGTCCGGATTATTACGGAGGTCCTGACTCGAACCGTTGATTCGATATCGGCTAATTGGCCAACCTCGGGAAGTACACAAGCTGACGTGGTAGACTGTCCAGTGAGTTTCGGAGGTGACCTATGTCGCGACTGCTCCCTTTGGTACTCGTTGGCCTGGCGGTTTCCTGTGCAGGCGGCGAAGGCGTCGAAACCCCGGCGGACATCCCAACGCCTGAGGACAGCCTCCAGGACGTGGACTCGTTTCAGTGGGGCGCTGACGCTGGAGAGGATCTCGATGGCGGGGATCTGGGGTTGGTCGGAGAGGTCCAGCCGCTGGATCTGGCCCCGGATCTGCCCTCGTGCGAGGCAGGCGAGGGTTGCTTCGGCGATCCCTGCGAAGAGAACGAAGACTGTATCTCCGGCTGGTGCGTCCAGCACATGGGTGACTCGGTCTGCAGCCAGGAATGCCTGGAGGACTGTCCCCAGAGCTGGTCCTGCAAGCAGGTAGCCGGGACCGACCCCGACGTGGTCTACATCTGTGTGTCCAGCGCTGCCCACCTCTGCATCCCCTGCACCGCGGCCGCGGACTGCAAGGAGGGCGTGGCCCTGGAGGACGCCTGCGTGGACTACGGCGCCGAAGGGGCGTTCTGTGGCGCTGTCTGCCTGGAGGATGTGGATTGTCCCGGCGGCTTCGCGTGCGAGGACCGCCTGACCGTCGACGGCATCGAGACCCGGCAATGCGTGGCCGCTGCCGGGGTCTGTGAATGCAGCCAGCGCAGCATCCTGCTGGGTCTCTTCACCCATTGTCACCGAACCAATGATCTCGGGGTCTGCGAGGGCAAGCGGGTCTGCACCGATGACGGCCTGTCGCCCTGTGACGCGTTTGAGCCCGCAGAGGAGATCTGCAACGCCGCGGACGACGACTGCGACGGCCAGGTCGATGAGGTCACCTGCGACGACGGGAACGGATGCACCGCGGATTCCTGCGCCGGAGCGGACGGCTGCCAGCACGAGGCCATAGATGGCGGCGAGTGCCTGGACGGCGACCCCTGCACCGTGGGCGACAGCT
>CAZNWW010000690.1:0-1552 GCA_964576155.1 uncultured Myxococcales bacterium
GCTCCCAAGGCCCCCGCCGCCACCGACGAGAAGCCCGCCGCCGCCACCGACGAGAAGCCCGCCGACGCCGCAGACGAGAAGCCCGCCGTCGCCAAAGACGAGAAGCCCGCCAACCCGTAGCGGTCGGCGTTCCACGCCGGAGGACATCATGAAGCTGGTCGAATGCGTCCCGAACTTCAGCGAGGGGCGGGATCGGAAGGTGATAGATGCAATCGCCGCCGCCATGGTATCCGTGGAAGGCGTGACTCTCCTCGACGTGGATCCCGGTGCGGCCACCAACCGCACGGTCTACACCATGGTCGGGCCTCCGGATGCGGTAGCGGAGGCCGCGTTCCGTGCGATCAGCACGGGGCTGGGCCTCATCGACATGACGAAGCACAGCGGTGAGCACCCCCGGCAGGGCGCGTGCGATGTCTGCCCGTTCGTCCCGGTCGCCGGGATGACCATGGACGAATGCGTGGAGTTGGCCAACCGGGTCGGCCGCAGGGTGGGGGAGGAGCTCGGCGCGCCCGTGTACCTCTACGAGCACGCGGCCACCCGCCCCGAGCGCCGGAACCTCGCTCAGATCCGCGAGGGGGAGTACGAGGCCCTCGCGGACAAGCTCGGCACCGATGAGTGGGCGCCGGACTTCGGCCCGAACGAGTTTGTGGCGAAGGCCGGCGCGATCCAGGTGGGTGCGCGGGACTTCCTCATCGCGTACAACATCAACATCAACTCCCGGAATCCCAGGATTGCGAAGGACATTGCGCTGGAGATCCGGGATCGGGGTCGGTTCCTCCGGGAGGACGGAAAGAAGATCCGTGGACCCGATGGGAAGTTCCTGCGAAAGCCCGGCCTCTTCCAGCACTGCAAGGCCACGGGTTGGTACATCGAGGAGTACCGCTGCGCGCAGGTCACCATGAACCTGACCAACTACCACGTGACCCCTGTCCACGAGGTCTTCGATGCGGTGTGCCGCCTCGCAGATGAGCGGGGGGTGCGGGTCACGGGCAGTGAGCTGGTGGGCCTCATGCCCCGGGACGCAATTCTGCAGGCCGGCGTCCACTACCTGAAGAAGCAGGGCGCCAGCGCCGGCGTGCCGGAGGCGGAGGTGGTCGAGACCGCGATCCGTTCCATGGGGCTCCAGGAGCTCACGCCCTTCGATCCTGATAAGAAGGTCATCGAGTACGTGTCCAGGCCTTCGACGCCGCTGATGGATCTCGGCGCTCGTGAGTTCGTGGACATCCTCTCGTCTGACGCGCCCGCGCCCGGCGGCGGTTCGGTGGCGGCCCTGGCCGGCGCCATGTCTGCGGGGTTGTCCAGCATGGTCGCCGCGCTGACCTGGGGGAAGAAGGGGCACACGGACAAGAACGCAGTGATGGACGAGGTCGGCACTAAGGGTCAAGCCCTCAAGGACTGGTTCTCCCTGGCGGTGGACAGGGACACGGACGCTTTCAATCTGGTCATGGAGGCCTTCGGTCTGCCGAAGAAGACGGACGAAGACAAGGCCGCACGAGCAGCCGCTATTCTGGAGGCGAACAAGGGCGCAACCTAGCCCCTGATGAGCCGTGGC
>CAZNWW010000690.1:1562-2678 GCA_964576155.1 uncultured Myxococcales bacterium
CAACCCTCGTTCCCCTCGAGGTCCTCGAGCGGTGCGGCGAGGCCGCCGAGCTCGCTGGTTTGATGGTCGCTGATGGGAATCCGAACTCTCTCTCAGACGCGGGAGTGGCGGGGGTCTGTGCGGTGGCTGCGGCCAAGGGCGCGTATTATAATGTGCTGATCAATATCGCCGGACTGGAAGACGAAGAGTTTGTTTCCAAGGTTCGATTACGAGCAGATGCGGCGATGAAGAGCGTCGTGGACGCGACCACCGGTATCGAGAAGGTTGTTCTGGAGAGGTTGAATCCTCCAAAGGGGGTTCGATGATCCGCGGAACAAAAATACTAGCTCTTCTCACCTCCGACGCTCCAACCCAAGGCGTCGTCGTCAACGGCTGGGCCCGCACCATCCGCACCAGCGCCAAGGTCGCCTTTCTCGCGCTCAACGATGGCTCATGCTTCGACAGCATCCAGGTCGTCCTCAGCCCGGACCTGTCGAACTACGACGCGATCATCAAGGCCGGCAACGGTGCAGCGTTCTGTGTAGAGGGCGACCTGGTCGAATCCCCCGGCAAGGGGCAGCGCTGGGAGGTGAAAGCCACGTCCGTGTCGATCTGGGGTGGAACCACTGAAGACTACCCGCTGCAGAAGAAGCGCCACGGCTTCGAGTTTCTGCGCACCATCGCCCACCTGCGGCCCAGGACCAACGCGTTCGGCGCGGTGTTCCGGATCCGCAACGCGGCGGCCTTCGCCATTCATCACTTCTTCCAGGAGCGGGGCTTCCTGTACGTGCACACCCCGATCATCACAGGATCCGACGCGGAGGGTGCCGGGGAGATGTTCCGGGTCACTACCCTGGATCTGGACGAGGTGCCTCGCTCGGAGGACGGTGGCGTGGACGTCTCCAGGGACTTCTTCGGAAAGACCACCGGCCTGACGGTGTCGGGCCAGCTCGAGGCCGAGATCTTCGCCCTGGCCTTCAGCGACGTCTATACCTTCGGACCGACCTTCCGGGCGGAGAAATCAAAGACCCGGCGTCACCTCACGGAATTCTGGATGATCGAGCCGGAGGTGGCCTACATGGACCTTGAGGGTGATATGGACCTGGCTGAGAATCTGATCACCTTCGTGGTGGGGAG
>CAZNWW010000691.1:0-2667 GCA_964576155.1 uncultured Myxococcales bacterium
GGCTGCGGCTCGGGGACGACATGCGGCTCCTGCCCCGTTGACTACACCTGCCAGAACGGGCATTGCTCCTCCGGCTGCTTCCCCGACTGCTCAGGTAAGAAATGCGGCAGCGACGGGTGCAGCGGATCCTGCGGCTCCTGTGGCTTCGGCTACATCTGCTCCGAGATCGGCGTCTGTGAGCAGCCCTGCCAGCCCACCTGCCTGAATATTGAATGCGGCGACGACAGCTGCGGCGGGTCCTGCGGCGTCTGCGGCATGGATCAGTCCTGTCAGGACGGCATCTGCGCCGTCTGTGCCCCGGACTGTCTGGACAAGGATTGCGGCGACGACGGCTGCGATGGCGTCTGCGGCGAGTGCCCGGAGGGCACGTGGTGCTCTGAGGAGAAGGGCTGGTGCCTCCTCGACGGCGAGGACGCCTGGTTCGGCGATGATGAGGACGACGCCTACGTCCCCGGCGGCGGAAGCGGCCCCTGCGGAGACAACGAGCGCCTCCTCTATGGCAAGTGCGTCCCATCCGAGCCGCCGTCAGGTGTCATCGAGAGCAAGGCCAACTCCGGCTGCACCGCGGGCACGGTACCCGTCGGCGCACCCTGGCTCCTGCTCCTCCCCCTCCTCGCGCTCCTCCGGCGTCGGCGCATGGCCTGAGGGACTATCCCACATGCGCCCGCTCCTCTGGTTTGCTCTCCTCGCTGTCGGTCTCTACCTGCTCTTTCGCCGACTGGTGCGTTGGGAGAAGGCTGACTTCACGATAAATATCGGTCCCAGGGACAGGATCCGCATCAAGGGAGAGGTGCCCGGATTCTCACCATCTGCGATCCATGGACTCGTGACGGACCTGAAGATCCCGGTCGGGACCCGCATCGTCGGGCTCCTGGACGGCGGTGACTGGCGCGTACGCGCCCAGGGCGTCGACAAGTTCACCGAGCAACGAATCCGCAACGTCCTGTTCACGCGTCTGCCCCGGTGACCCGACGCGAGACCCCACCACATTGACACCCAGATCGGCTATCTGGTAGCCTACGACACGCTCCAACAGCCCTAGGACGCGCAGTGTATATCCGACACCTGGCAGTCAGCGCCTTTCTCCTCCTCGTCGCCGCCACCGCCTGCGACAGCGGTAAGGGCGGGGGGGGAGCCAGCAACAAGTGTACGAACTCCGGCGAATGCGAGCGCGGAACGGTCTGCGTGAACAGCAGCTGCACGGAGGTATCCTGCATCAGCCACGTCGAGTGCGCGCAAGGGGTCGAGGATGGGACCTTCTGCTGGTCGGGCGCAGGGCTGTGCACCGCAGTCGAGTGCAGCTCAGTCGGCGGGGTCCTCTGCGCCGAAGGCTTCGAATGCATCGAGTTCCTCTGTATCGAACCCGAGCCAGAATGCGAAGGCAACTGGGACTGTCTGCAGCCGGCAGAGAAATGTGTGAAGAGCAAGTGTGTAGAGCGTAACTTCTGCGAGGCGGACGAGGATTGCACCAACGGATACTGCGTGGTGGCAGACCAGCTCTGTCAGTACTATCCCCCGGACACAACCGGCACGGGTGACATCATCGGCGATACCGTCGGCGACGGGGGCCCGAGCTGCCCCATCCCGGATCCGCCGCCCGAACTTGCGGATCTGCTCTGCCTCCCCTGCGACATGGAAGAGGAGTGCTCCTGCGCGCCGGGAGTCTGCCTGGACCTGGATGGCCAGACCGGGTGCACGACCGCCTGCGAAGACGCGTGGGGCTGCCCCGGCGGCTTCAAGTGCACGGAGGGCTACTGCGACCCCATGGGGATCGGCTGCTCAGGCTGCGTCCTCCCCGAAGGGCAGTGCGGTCCGGGTGAGGCCTGTGACTTCGGCTCCGGCACATGCGCCGCCGCCCCGGGTTGGTGTGGGCCCTGCACCTTCGACTACCAATGCGGCTCTGGGAATCGCTGCGTCGCCGCCAAGAACGGCGCAGGCAGCGAGTGCGTCCCGGAATGCTCCCATGAGGGCTTCAAGTGTCCCCTGGGTTCCGGCTGCAACCCCCGGGAAGACGGCGTCTACGTCTGTGTCTCCCTGGGCGTAGCGTGCTGCTACGGCCCGGACTGCGACAACTGCTCCTGCCAGCCGCCGACGCCTATCTGCCTGGAAGACGGGCCTTGTGCACAATGTCTGATGAACACCGACTGTCCCTTGGATCACCCGGTGTGCAACCTTGAGAACCACTCATGTGAGCTGGCCTGTGCGGGCCTCCTGCCCGTCTACTGGCACGACCCGGGGACCGGTCAGGAGCAGTGCGTAGCATGCCTGAACTCCCTGGATCATTGCCCACCGGGCTGGTACTGTGGCGTCGACGAGGAGGATCCGGAGACCTACCATGTCTGCTACGAGATCCTGTAGCCGACGGTTCCGGCTGAAACAATAGTTTGGAACTCATCTAGAGCCTTGAAGGAGGTACGCGTATGAACAAGGGCAACCTGGTCGCGACGGTCGTCGCGGCCCTGGTGTTGGGCTTCGTCGCCGGCTATATCGTCGGATCGGAGTCCGGTGAGAAGGGCGGCGGCCTCCCGGGCGCCGCGGACATCACCGCCGACGACGTGGACAAGTATCCGGCCGTGGCTAAGGGCCTGGCCGACAACCCATCCTACGGCCCTGAAGACGCCAAGGTAACCATCCTCGAGTTCTCAGAATTCCAATGACCTTTCTGCA
>CAZNWW010000692.1:0-2665 GCA_964576155.1 uncultured Myxococcales bacterium
GTCAAGCTCGTCAACGTCCGTGCGGACGCGGACGGCACTGTGTACCAGGAGTATATCAATATGAGCTTCGCGCAGCAGGACATCGTCGTTCGGGGGTACGGGCCGACCCGCCCGGTCCTGGAGGGTGTCATGGACATCGTCCATTGCTACGACTGCACCATCGAGAATATGGAACTGCGGTACCCCCCGGCCGGATACTCCGACCCCATGCCTCAGAGCGTCATCGACGCTGTCCACAACTACCGCAACACCTTCCGCGACATCCTGCTGACCGCACCCCACGGCCTCCCCGCCGGAAAGGATCTAGCGCGCTGTCACCATGGATACGACAACCTCTTCGAAGAAGTGGTGGTTGACCAGGTCGTGCTCCAGCCGAGCGCAGACTCGGCCAGCTTCCAATTCCTGAACTGGAACGATCACGGCTCGGGCAGCCAGTTCATCCGCTGCAGCCTTGGCGATGACCTGTCGGTGGATGGGGTGCCCTCGTCCCCGCTGTCCGTCCACTTCATCCGAGTGGGAGGCTACTGCGGGACGTATCCGGACGGGGTGAGCGCTATCCGCAACTGCCTCGTCGGTGACCTGGACCTGGACGCGTTCGGCGCCCCATCCAGCACGTTCTACGGATTCCGCTACTGGTGCTACACGCCGTCCCAGGGGACCGGCGGGATCATGATAGCGAACAACACCCTCGGAAATATCTCCGCTACGACGGTCCAGGGGGTGGATCTGTCGATCTCGGGGAACATGGCGGTGAAGGTCTCCGGCAACATCCTGGGTCCGTTCTATGGCACGACTGAGATCGGCGTCGCATCCAACGTCCCGGTCGAGGTGACCTGGAGCGATCTCTGGGATGTCACCGTCCCTGTACAGAATTCTGCGACCGTCGGGGCCGGGGTCTTGACAGTGGATCCCATGTTCGCTGCGCCGGCGCAGGGAGATTTCCACCTGTCACCGGGCTCTCCCTGCGAGAATACCGGCGAGCCAAGCTGGCTCGATCCCGACGGAACCCCCGCAGACATGGGCGCGTACGGCGGACCCTTCGCCGAGTGACTTCCAGAACGCTCCCCGCTTCCCCGTCTTCCGAGCCCGCCGTCCGAGCCCGAGGCCCGAATCCCCGCTGTGGGAGGGGCTTTCCAGCCCCGACTCCGGAGTCTCGGGCTCGTGGAGGCGGGCTCGAGCGGCACGGGAGACGGGAAGCGGGAGACGGGGGGCGGGATGGCCTGCCGCCTATGCTGGCTGTTTGGATAGCTGCGGCTTGTTGCGGGAACAATATGGGGACGGAGAACGAAGTACTCCTTAGTTTACAGCTGGATACAGATGATAGTTCCTACACGCTAGGCCTTGCCGACCGTCAAGTTTCGTTCAGTCCAGGGGGACCCCGACGCTGATGATGAGGCCGCCGGTGGCAGTCCGCGTTGAATCCCCATTGTTGATGTAGATCTCCGGCGAGATGACGATCTGATGATCCCCGATCTTGAGGAACGTGAACTCGGGCCTGATGTAGAAAGGTATCCCCCCCATCATCTGGAAGCCCAAACCCAAACGCATCCTGCCCACGGGGCCGAGGGTGAAGCCGATGCCGCCGAGGGAGAATGGCCCGGTGACCGCTAGGGTGTCGTGGAGGAAACTCCACTCTACGAAGAACACGTCTTCCGGGAAGAACCGGACTTTCCCGCTCGCCATCACGTGTGCGTTTGCGTCGAGATGGGGGAAGGTGAATACGTGGAGACCAACGAAGCACGCGGCCCAGTACTCGTCTATCCCTGCGTAGAGTTCGGTGCCAAGGATATTGTAGGGTGCGGGGACGCCGGTCTGGTTCACGGGGAGGACGTAGCTCGCTGACCACTCCCGGGGATCCGGATCCACGTCCTCGTCGCTGGTGATGCGCGCCAGGTACCCTCGGGCTCCGGTCTCGAAGAAGGTGCGATCCGTGATGTGGTACTGGTACGCAACCGTGCCCTCGAAGGACGCTATGTCCTCCCGGACCCAATCCTCCGTATCATCGCAGCTGTAGTTTTCCTTCACGTATCCGCCACCGCCTCCCAACTCGAACCGCAACGCGTGCCGGCTTTTAGGGGAGCCGCGGTCGGTTTTGTATAGCGGCATCCAAGCTGAGAGCGCCAAGGCCGTCAGAGTAATCGGGATCCCCCGTCGCCATCTGATCGGGAGCCCCGGGACCAGGGCTCGCGCTGCGTGCTCCCACCCGTGCCATAGGAGGGGGAGGGCACAGAGCCCGAGCCAGAAGCACTCCAGAGCGTCGAGCCAGGCCACCGCGATCCCGATGACCAGGAGGCCCAGTGCACCCAGCGCAGTGATCCGTGCCGTGGTGAGGGGGGCCGCACAGCGCTCCGCATGGGGCGCTGAACTCGCCTCGCGTCGCCACAACAGGACGCCACCAGCCACGACGACCACCAGGAGGGACCACTGGACGGTCTTGAGGCCACCCGAGACAGCCCCGCCGTCACGCAGGAATTCCTGGGCGAAGCGGATACACGCGTAGCCGATCCCCGCAATGATGAGCGTGCTGCCGCGGCGTCGAAGCCGCGGATGTAGCCGCAGCACGAGCCACACCAGGGGGATCACGAGAAGCATCTCGTAGACCTGCACGGGGTGGATCGGGAGCGACGCTGCTGCGGCGGGTGGGATTAGCCCATCAGCGACGTGG
>CAZNWW010000693.1:0-825 GCA_964576155.1 uncultured Myxococcales bacterium
GAAACGGACATCGCCTCCACGTCTGGAACATGGGCATCGAGAACCACTCACCTCGTGAGAACGAGAGACTCAACAAGGGCCTGTCGCCCGAGGCCCTCCGAGATGGCATCTCCGCCATGCTGCGCCTCACGGAGACATTCCCGGACGGGTTCGGCTTCGACGGCTGGGGGTACATCCTCTACACCCCTTGGACCACGCCGGACGATCTCCGCATCAATCTGAGGGAGCTGGCGTTGCTCGGCTCGATGAATTCAGGCTTCGCGTTGGGTACCGCGTTGCAGCTCCTCCCCGGCCTGCCTGTCACCCGCCTCGCCGAGGTTGACGGTCTGCTCGTCGGAGCCTTCGAGGACCTGCCCACGGACTCGGGCTGTGTCACTACCTGGGACGGCTACGAGGTTCCCTGGCGCTTCAAGGATCCCCGAACGGCTCGCATGTACAGCCTCACTCGACGTTTCCTGCCCCGCGGGGTGATCCCCGAGGACGATCCCCTCCTCGCTACGGTCAAAGGTTGGTTAGCAACTCTCCCGGTGGAGGCTCGACGTGACATGGGAGCAGCGGCCGGCGCCCTGTTGGACATCGTCGAGACCGCGGACCCGATGCCCGGTATCGACGCCCATCTGGAGGTCGCCCGCGCGCTCCTGGACGAGCGTTATCCGCCCGCAGAGACGCCACCTCCCATGGCCCCGGTCGGATCCCCGGAGCAGATCCATCTCCTGGAAGCGCTCCGCGCCCACGAGGCGGCGGGATCCCTCCCGCTCGGGACGCTCAGCGTGGACTCGATACGGCTGCGGTCCACGGACACCGGCGGACGCATCGAGTTGAGCC
>CAZNWW010000693.1:835-2658 GCA_964576155.1 uncultured Myxococcales bacterium
TGTCAGGTGGGCCGGCGCCCCTGGAGATCCTCCTGGAGCGGACGCCCGACGACGCTCCGGCCTTCCTCAGGTCGGATTACCTGGCGCTCTCCTACAAGTCCAGGGATCCCGGGCCGACGGACCTGGAGCTGGCCGCGCTGAGAGAGCTTCTGGAGCACGCGACCGCGCTCGTGGAAGCCGGATAGATCTCGGATCAGCTCTCGCCCGCACCGCCGTTGACAGATCCGTGGTTTCGCCGTAGTCTGGCTGCGTCAATCGGCACCTTCGGAGGCACGGCCCGATGAGCGGATCCCTACCCCTGGACTCCCCCCCCCGCAGGAGGCGCGCCCGCCGGGTGGAGACCGCCGAGAGCATGGCCGCCCGGCAGCGGCAGATCTCGGTGTCCGAGTTCTTTACGAAGAACCGTCATCTCCTGGGATTTGACAACCCGCGAAAGGCCTTGCTCACGGCGATCAAGGAGGCCGTGGACAACGCGCTGGACGCGTGCGAGGAGGCGGACATCCTCCCGAGGCTCGTGGTCCGCATTCACGAGATCGCGCCCGAGCGATTCCGGGTGATGGTCCGAGACAACGGCCCGGGTATCGTCAAGGGCCAGATCCCCAACATCTTCGGGAAGCTCCTCTATGGCTCGAAGTTCCACCGCCTCAAGATGAGTCGCGGCCAGCAGGGGATCGGTATCTCCGCAGCAGGGATGTATGGGATGTTGACCACGGGCCAGCCGATCCGCGTCATCTCGCGGACAGCACAACACCGCCCGGCCCAGTTCATAGAGCTGCGCATCGACACCAAGAAGAACCGCCCGGAGGTCATCCGGGACATGGAGGTCCCCTGGATCTCCCCTCGAGGCACCGAGGTCACCCTCGAGCTCAAGGGCAAGTACGCCCGGGGCCGTCAATCTGTGGACGAGTACCTGCGACAGACCGCAATCGCCAATCCGCACATCAGCATCGAGTACCGGGCGCCGGACGGATCCCGTGAGAGCTGGGAGGCCGCATCACTCGACCTTCCCCCGCCCACGGATGAGATCAAGCCGCACCCCTATGGCGTCGAGCTGGGTATCCTCCAGGCGATGCTCAAGGACAGCAACGCACGACACCTGACGGCCTTCCTCACCCAGGAGTTCAGCCGGGTCTCCGAGCGGGTCGCAAACCAGATCTGCGAGGCGGCGAACCTGAGCCCCAGGGCCTACACAACCCGCATCAGCCGAGATCAGGTCGAGGCCCTCATGGAGGGCATCTCGAAGACCAAGATAATGAACCCACCGACGACCTGCGTCGCGCCCATCGGCGAGGAGCAGCTTGTAAAAGGCCTCCAATCCGTGGTGGACGCCGACTTCTACGCGTCCTGCACCCGCCCCCCGGCGGTATACCGCGGCAACCCCTTCATCATCGAGGCTGCGCTGGCCTACGGCGGAATCGGACAGCCGGGGGACCAGCCGGCCCGCCTCCTACGATACGCCAACCGCGTGCCTTTGTTGTATCAGCAGGGCGCCGGCGCCTGCTTCAACTCCGCGGTGAAGGTCAACTGGCGGACCTACAACGTTCAGCAACCCCGTGGCGGCCTCCCGTCGGCACCTCTGACAATCGTGGTCCACATGGCCTCGGTCTGGGTGCCCTTCACCTCGGAGTCGAAGGAGGCCATCGCAAACTACCCGGAGATCGAGGAGCAGATCGTCCGCGCCATCCAGGAGATCGGACGGAAGCTCCGGATCCACCTCTCCCGGCAGCGCCGCGCCAAAGAGGCCGAGCGGAAGCGCGCCTACATCGAGAAGTACATCCCGCACATCGGCATCGGCCTGAGGGACCTGCTGGGCTTCGACGAGG
>CAZNWW010000694.1:0-2655 GCA_964576155.1 uncultured Myxococcales bacterium
GGCACGTGTACGTGCAGGTTGTGGACGATCTCAAGGGACACACCCTCGTAGCGACCAGCACCCTGATGGCCGAGGTCCGTGATGGCCTCGAGGGGGGACTGAAGGCTCGGGCGAAGAAGATCGGTCTGGAGATCGCTCGACTCTGCAAGGAGAAGGGCATCGCACAGGTGGTCTTCGATCGCAACGGGTTCATCTACCGTAAGGGCGGCCGTATCGACGCCGTCGCAGCTGGCGCCCGCGAGGGCGGCCTGGACTTCTAGGGAGACGAATCAGATGGCGATGAACAACAGGCGCGGCGGATTTGGTAAGGGTCGCTTCGAGGACGAAGACGACGGCTTCACCGAGAAAGTCATCCACATCAACCGCGTGGCGAAGGTCGTCAAAGGTGGACGGCGGTTCAGCTTTGCGGCGCTCGTCGTGCGCGGCGACACCCAGGGCAAGGTGGGCATCGGCTCGGGCAAGGCCCGGGAAGTCCCCGAGGCGATCCGCAAGGCCTCTCAGAAGGCCGATGCGGACCTCAGGACCATCCCCATCAAGGACGGGACGATCCCCCATGCGATCCTGGCGCGCTACGGCGCTGCTCGGGTAATGCTCAAGCCAGCGGGGCCCGGTACCGGGATCATCGCCGGTGGAGCGGTCCGTGCGATCATGGAATGTGTCGGGGTGGAGAATATCCTCACCAAGGTAGTGGGGACCACCAACCCTTATAACGTAGTGCGCGCCACCCTGAAGGGGCTCGAGGAACTCCTCTCCCCCGAGGAAGTTGCGCGACGACGTGGCAAGACCGTCGAGGAGATCCTCTAGGCCGGACGGAGACAGCAGCGATGAAGAAGCTGAAGATCACTTACGTGAAGAGCACCATCGGGGGGACGCGGGTCCAGCGCGAAACCGTCCGCTCGCTGGGATTCCATAAGCTGCACCAGAGCCGGATCGTGGAGGACACCCCCATGTTCCGAGGCATGGTCGCCCGGGTACACCACCTGGTGAAGGTCGAAGAGGTGGAGTCATGAAAGAGCTTTCCAACCTGAAGCCCCCCGCGGGCTCGGTCAAAAAGAAGAGGCGCGTCGGACGTGGCGAAGGTTCCGGCCTTGGCAAGCAGTCCGGCACCGGCCATGGTGGGCAGAGGTCCCGGTCGGGCAATGACATCCGCGTGACCTTCGAGGGTGGACAGATGCCTCTGAGCCGGCGTCTTCCCAAGCGCGGGTTCAAAAACATCTTCGCCCGCGACGTCGCCATCGTCAACGTCGAGCAGCTCAACCGATTCGAAGACGGCACCGTCGTCGACAGGGCGTTGCTCCAGCAGGCGGGGCTCCTCAAGGGCAAACCCGACCTGGTCAAGTGCCTCGGCCAGGGCGAGCTCACCAGGCAGCTCACCGTCCGCCTGGACCGGTTCTCCAAGTCCGCTACCGAGAAGATCGCCGCCAAGTCTGGCACGGCGGAGGTGATCAGTGGCCAGTAACTTCGGCAACATCGGCCGGGTCCCGGAGCTCCGCTCCCGGCTGCTGTTCACCCTGGGGATGCTCGCCGTCTTCCGTGCGGGCATCTACATCACCGTCCCAGGGGTGGATGCCAGCGTGATGGCCCAGTACATGCGCTCGGGCCAGAGCGGCTTCCTCGGCTTGTTCAATATGTTCTCCGGCGGCGCGATGGCGAACCTCTCCATCTTCGCCCTCGGGATCATGCCGTACATCAGCGCCAGCATCATCCTGCAGCTCCTCGGCGTGGTCATCCCCGCCCTGGAGCGCCTCCAGCGGGAGGGTGACGCCGGGCGTAAGAAGATCAATCAGTACACACGTTACGGCACCGTCCTCCTGTCCCTCATCCAGGGCCTCGGTATCGCCTTCTGGCTGGAGAGCCTCTCCGCCGGCGCGGCCAAGGACGTCGTGGTCTTCTCCGGTTGGAGCTTCAAGGCTCTGGCGGTCATGTCCATGACCACCGGGACGTGCTTCCTCATGTGGCTCGGCGAACAGATCACCGAGCGAGGAATCGGCAACGGGATCTCGCTGATCATCTTCGCAGGGATCGTGGCATCCCTGCCGGACGCGGTTGTCCAGACGGTGCGTCAGACCACCTGGTACGGCGGCAACCTTCAGCCCGTAACCCTGCTCCTCATCGTGGTGATCGCCACGATAGTCATCGGCACCATCGTCTTCTTTGAGAGGGGCCAGCGTCGTATCCCTGTGCAGTACGCCAAGCGGGTGGTGGGCCGCAAGGTCTATGGTGGCCAGAGCACCCATCTGCCCCTCAAGGTCAACACGGCCGGTGTGATTCCGCCCATCTTCGCGTCGTCAATCCTCATGTTCCCCTCGACGCTGACGAACCTGTTCCCTACGGCAAACTGGGCCCTGTGGATCCAGGGTCAGCTCGTGCCGGGAGCGATGTTCTACAACGTCCTCTACGTTGCGTTCATTATCTTCTTCTGCTTCTTCTACACTGCGGTGACCTTCAACCCCGTTGATGTGGCGGACAACCTCAAGAAATACGGCGGCTTCATCCCCGGCATCCGCGCAGGGAAGCGCACCGCAGACTATATCGACCGGGTCCTGACCCGCATCACCGTGGGCGGCTCGATCTATATCGCCACGGTCTGCGTCCTGCCGACCTACTTCCAGCGAGGCTTTGAGGTCTCGTTCTACTTCGGCGGCACGTCACTCC
>CAZNWW010000695.1:0-2648 GCA_964576155.1 uncultured Myxococcales bacterium
GCTCCAACCCCCGCCTGCGGACCGCCGTGTTGATAGCGCGCGCGGCCAACATGCCCAATGACAACATCGACCGGGGCATCAAGCGGGGCACCGGTGAGCTAGAGGGCGTGGACTACGTCGAGATCACCTACGAGGGATATGGGCCCGAGGGTGCGGCGGTGATGGTGGACGTGGTGACCGACAATCGGAACCGCACTGTCTCCGAGATTCGTAAGCTCTTCTCGAAGTTCGGCGGAAAGATGGGTGAGCAGGGCTCCGTGGCCTGGATCTTCACCAAGCGTGGCCGGGTGGCCCTCGCCGGCAACCTGGACGAGGACACGGTGATGGAGGCCACCCTCGAGGCCGGCGCGGACGACATCATCATCAGCGAGGATTTTGCAGAGGTCTACTGCGAGTATGAAGACCTCGAGTCGGTGAAAGCGGCCTGTGAGGCAGCGGAGCTCACCATGGAAGAGGCGGGCCTGGTCCAGATCCCGTCCAACACCGTGAAGCTCACGGGGAAGCACGCCGCGACCATGCTGCGCCTCATGGAGGCCTTGGACGATCAGGACGACTGCCAGAACGTCTGGGCCAACTTTGATATCGACGACCAGGAACTGGACGACATGGCGTGATTCTCCTGGGCATAGATCCCGGCAGCGTGAAGACCGGCTACGGTGTCCTCGCCGCCGATGACCGGGACGTCACGGTGGTAGATTACGGGGTCATCCGCTCGGGCAGCAAAAAGAGCTTCGAGACGCGGCTCCTGACGATCCACGACGGCCTCGAGAAGGTCTTCGAGAAGCACCACCCGGATCTCGCTGTGGTGGAGGGGGCCTTTCACGGGAGGCGGGCCATGAATTTCCAATCCACCCTCAAGCTGGCCCACGCGCGTGGGGTGGCCCTCCTGGCCGCGGCCCGGGCCGGGGTGGAGGTCGTGGAGGTTGCCCCGGCGGACGTGAAGAAGTCCATCACAGGGCACGGCCGCGCGGACAAAGGGCAGGTCCAGGAGATGGTGAAGATCCTCCTCAAGCTCGAGGGTCGGGTCCCTGAGGACGCGGCGGACGCGTTGGCCCTTGCATTGACCCAGAGCTACCGCCGGCGACCCCTGGTGATAGCGCGGCGCGGAGGGGCGCGATGATCGGATACCTGCGGGGCACCTTGATCCACCACGCGGACCGCGAGCTGATCGTGGATACCGGAGGGGTGGGGTACGTGGTTTCCGTGGACGCTCGCCAGGATGGCGCGCTGCCCGCTGTGGGCGAATCCGTGGAGCTCTTCATCTACACCCTCGTGAGGGAGGACACCCTCGAGCTGTACGGATTCAGCGCCTTCGAGGGGCGTGAGCTCTTCTTGACCCTCCTCAAGGTCTCGGGCATCGGCACCCGGATTGCCCAGTCGATCCTGGCCACCTACACCCTCGAAGACCTCGAGGGCATCGTGGCCACCGCGGACGTGAAGACCATGGCCAAGGTGCCGGGCATCGGTCCCCGCACCGCGGAGCGGCTCATCGTGGAGCTCAAGGGTCCCCTCGCCCGACTGGGCAAGGCCAGGCCCCGCCTCGGCCCCGTGGCCGCGCCGGGCAGTCCCCTGGGGGACGCGGCCGACGCGCTGGAGAGCCTGGGCTTCCGCAAGGCCGAGATCGAGATCGTGCTCACCCAGCTTCGCAATGAGCGGTTCGAGGGCGACGTGTCCAAGGTGATCAGGGAAGCCCTGCGGAGGCTGTCGCGATGAACTGGGACGACGACGACAAGACCGGCCGCAGCGAGGCCCTGGACCCCCGACTCCTCACCGGTGAGCCCCCTGCGGATGCAGCCCTTCGGCCCAAGAACCTCGCCGAATACATCGGGCAGGAGAAGCTCAAGGCCAACCTCTCGGTCTTCGTGGAGGCGGCACGGAAGCGGGGCGAGGCATTGGACCACATGCTCTTTTGTGGCCCGCCCGGCCTCGGAAAGACGACCCTGGCCCTCCTCCTGGCCGAGGAGATGGGGGTGGGGATCCGAACCACCTCGGGTCCGGTGATTGAGCGCAAGGGCGACCTGGCAGGGCTCCTCACGGGCCTCGAGGAGCGGGACATCCTCTTCATCGACGAGATCCACCGCCTCAACCCCGCCATCGAGGAGAGCATGTACCCCGCGATGGAGGACTTCACCTTTGACATCGTCATAGGTGAGGGCGCCCACTCGCGCAGCGTACCCCTGGCCCTGGCCCGGTTCACCCTGATCGGGGCCACCACCCGCACGGGGCTCCTCACCTCTCCCATGCGGAACCGGTTCGGGCTCATCGCCCGCCTCGAGTACTACTCCCCGGAGGAGTTGGAGCGGATAATCCGCCGCAGCGCCGGCCTCCTGGGAGTCGAGATCGAAGACGAGGGCGCCCGGGAGATTGCGCGTCGGGCCCGGGGGACCCCAAGGGTGGCCAACCGGCTCCTGCGCCGGGTGCGGGACTTCGCCGAGGTGGAGGGGGATGGTGTGGTCCGTGCTGATCTCACGCGGTCGGCACTGGACCGGCTGGAGGTGGACGCCGCGGGGCTCGAACCCACGGACCGGGCCTACCTGGTGATGGTAATAGAAAAATTCGGGGGCGGGCCCGTTGGGGTGGAGACCCTCTCCGCAGCGCTGAGCGAGGAGCGCAGCACCCTCGAAGACGTGGTGGAGCCGTATCTGCTC
>CAZNWW010000696.1:0-2644 GCA_964576155.1 uncultured Myxococcales bacterium
CGGCGAGCCCCTCCTGCGCACAGATCTCGAGGGGATCATGCGCCGGGGCCTGGACGCAGGAATCGGGGGGTACGGTCTGGTGACCAACGGCTGGGCTGCAACCCCGACCCGGGCCCGCAGCCTCAAGGACGCGGGCCTGCGGGTGGTCCAGGTGAGCCTCGACGGGGCGGACGCGGCTGACCACGACGCGGTACGCGACTGCGGTGCGGAAGGCTTCTACCGCGCTCTGAGAGCCATGCGACTCTTCCGTGAACTCGGCCTCCGGGTGGACGCCGCTGCGCTCCTCAACAAAAGGAACCTCGAGCGCCTGCCGGAGATGGCCCTCCTCTGCGAGGCCCTGGGCCTGACGACCCTGCGTTGGTGCAGCTTCGTACCCACGGGCCGCGCCCGTGACCCGGCGGTACAGTCGGCCATCGAGCCCGCGCCCGCTCGGGTCGACGCGTTCCTGGAGCTCATGCGCACCATGAACAGCCGCCCTGATGCACCCTTGCGCCTCACCATCGACCACGGTGTCGGCCCCTGGGACGCCGCGGGCGCGTTCGCCTGCACCAGCGGAAAGGCGGTGGTGTACATATCCTGCGAGGGCGCGCTCTACCCCTGCCCGGGCCTTATTTTCGACGAGTTCATCGTTGGTAACGTCTACGGGCCGCGTCCCCTGGAGGAGCTCTTCGATGATCCGGCGATGCACCGAATCCGCACCATGGATCGCAAGGCAGGCCGTGGCCCCTGCGTGGCCTGCGACCATCCGCATTGCACAGGCGGCTGCCGCGGCCTCTCCTACGCGCTCACCGGCGACATCAAGGCCTCCCCACCCTACTGCAACGTCCGCAGTCGCAACTTGTCTTGAAGCTAGAGCTTGGCCTGTATGCCGAAGTTGAGCCCGAACTGCCCACCGTAAAGTTCTTGGTCAGTCTTGGAACCATTCCCCTGCTTGGGTTTAACTTCATGGTAGACATGGTGGTAGAAGTAGCCCATCTCACAAAACAGCCCCATCTTCTCGGTAACAAAGTAGTTCAGGCCGCCCATGCCGGCGAAGTTCCAGCCCAGGCCCGTATTGACCTCGAGGCCTTCCTCCTCTAACAGGTCTTCAATGTCTTCGTTCATTTTGCTGATGGTGAAGCCGGCGCTCAAGGCCATATACAACTCCAGCTTGCCTTCCATCATAACGGTGCGAAGCTTGGGGGCGATGTTGAAGTCTATCAGAATATTGCGATCGAAATCCTCGTCGTCATATTCCTCGGTGATCCACCAGTAGAACTTGGCCTCCGGGCCGATGCTGAAGTTCTCTCCCACTATGAAGTCGCCGAACACGGCCAGGCCGTACGTGGTCTCGAAATCATCGTCAACTTCGTTGCTACCGCTATAATCATCATCATACCCCGAGGAGGAGCCTGTGTCATATTCGTACGTCCCCTCACCCCCGAATCCGAACGCGCCCTTGACACCCAGCCGGAATTCGGCGGCGGCGGGGCTGGCGAACACCAGCAGCAGCAGGACCAGAACGGTGGCACGAACGACAACCAATGATCTGTTCATTTTAATCTCCTCTTTCCTTCTCGCTGGAGGCACCGAATGTGCGTCACATCAACAACAATGCCGGAGTCTCGGCTGCTCATTGGGAATCCTAAATTATTGATACTCCAGGTGATTCGGCATGTCAGCTTCATTACGCAGCGTTGACGACGGGTGGTCCTCCGGGCTAGAATCCGCTGCGGGACTTCCATCGCAGGAGCGAGCCATGAGACGAGGTGGAAGGCATGCATTGTCGACTCTATAGTTTACTCCTCTCGGCCTCGCTGGCCGCATTGGTGGGGTGCGAGAGCACGGGCAAGGTCCAGCCCGGCGAGGACATCTCCTGGCACGAGGACGCCCGGGAGCTGCCGGGCGAAGTCGACGGCGGGGGCACGCTGCCCGACGGGGGCGAGAAGGACGGATTCTTCTTCGACCTCCCGACCGTCGACTCCCTCGGCGGCTGCTCGGAGCTGCCCTATAGGTTCGGCTGTCCATGCGACGGCAACGGGGACTGCCTCAGCGGCTTCTGCGTCGACGGCACCTACGGGGGCGTCTGCACCGAAGAATGCCTCGAGGAATGCCCTCCCGAATGGAAGTGCAAGGGGGTCACCAACTTTGGCGCAGACCTCGTCTTCATCTGCGTCCCCGAGCCGAAGAAGCAGTGCTTCCCCTGCCTAAAGGACTCCCAATGCGGCGGCGGCCGCTGCGTCGAGATCGGTGGTGAGGACTTCTGCGCCATCTTCTGCGACGACAAGAATCTCTGTCCCGATGGTTTCGTCTGCGAAGAAGGCGAGGCCGCGGGGCTCTGCAAGCCGCAGAGCGGATTCTGCGACTGCCTGCAGGACAACGCATGGTCGGTGAAGCCCTGCGAGGAGGGCAATGAATACGGGACCTGCTACGGCTTCGCCGAATGCAACCCCCAGATAGGGTGGACCGCGTGCTCGGCCCTCGCACCGGCGCCGGAAAAATGCGATGGAGCGGACAACGACTGCGACGGAAAGATCGATGAGGGGTTGCCCGCAGAGCCGTGCGTCTACGAGAACGAGTTCGGCTCGTGCGCGGGCATGTCCGCCTGCCTCGGCCCCCTGGGAACCGTCTGCCAGGCCACCCAGCCCGCCGCAGAGAGCTGCGA
>CAZNWW010000697.1:0-2631 GCA_964576155.1 uncultured Myxococcales bacterium
CGACCCGAGCTGATCCAGCTCGTAGGCCAGGTTGGAGAGGGCCTTCCGCCCTGCGAGGATCTTGGTGGGAATGATGAACTCATAGTACTTCGGAAGCATTTCTATCTCCCCGCCATACGGATCATGCGCGGCGTCAACAACCCCATGATCCGCGCCTTGTTCGCCATCTGCGCCACCGTCAGCTGAGGCGGCCGCTTGAAGGTTTTTTTCAGAATGAGTCCCGGGAAGAGGTCGGTCTGGACGATCGCCATGGCCCGGGTCACCTGGAGCGCCTCGGTGTTGCTCCCGTGCACACAGATCCGGTTCTCGGCCACGGCCCACGGCGCACCGATCTGGCCGGTGAAGACCAGCACCGCAGAGTCCAGATTCTTGAAGAGAATCGACACCGACGGATCCACGGACCGGGCCCCGAGGTACCGGAGCCTCTCACCCACCTTCTGGATGGTGATGTATGGCCCTGAAGGCAGAACACCAATTGTCACCCTCCGGCCGTCGTCCCAATCGGCGATCTCCTTGCCCATCTCCGGGACGTACCGGCTGGTCATCTCGAAGACGGCTGCGAGGCCCAGCAGCGCGCCGCTGCAGAGGCCGCGCTTCGCCATCACCGCCGCCCGCACGACCGGTGAGAGGCTCTTCGAAATGAACCCTCCGTGGATGTTTCCCATGGGGCTCCTCCTCATGATTGTCCTGAGCTTTGGTACGTGCAGTCCCGCAGGGGAGGGTGCGAGCGCCCGAAGAGCCCGCCCATGGTGAGGCGGCTTACCCAGCGCAGCACCGGCGGTGGGGCCGGCTCTCCCCTGACGAGCACCGCCTCCACGGCGTCGACCATGCCCTCGACGATGAGCTTGGCAAGGGCGGCACCGGACTCGGCGGTGGCCAGCGCGGGCTCACAGGAATATCCGGGGAAGGGTCTGAGCGCGAACCATGCCGTCCCGAGGCCGACGAACTCGAGCTCCCGGGCCAGCTCAGCTCTCCCAAACCGTGCGGCGAGCTGCGACGCCTTGCGCCAAAACGGCACCGACGTCAGCGCCGGAGCCGACGGGACATCCTCGTGACCGGTGACGGTCTGAGGCGCAAAATGCAACGCCAGGCTGGTCTCACCGAAGCCGGCGTGGAAGTCCTCGTTGGCCCGAGCCCGCATCCGGGCACGATCTTCAGGATCCCGTACGGTGTTGTAGAACGAGCCGTGGGCGTCGGGGTTCGGGGTTATGATCTGCCGGGTCAGGAGGTTCATGGGGGCCAGGACCCGAATCCCACGCTTCTGCAGTTCCAGGGCGGCCTCCCAGAGCGCGGCGTTGTGGAAGGGGCTCCCGTGGAAGGTCATGAGGATGATACGACCGAAGCCCAGATCCACCAGACGTCCCAAGGCTGTCCGGGTCTGACGCAAGATCTCCCGGAACGGGACGTCCACGGTGCCGGGCCCCGGCACCGTGTCCATGCCGACACCCAGCTGGCCCGCATAGACCAGGGGCCAGTCCGGGTGTTGTGCCCGGATCAGCTCGTGGGACTCTCGCATGAGACCATCGGCGATGATCTGGTCGTTCAGCAGGCTCAGGTGCGGGCCGTGGTACTCCACGGGGTCGACGCAGAGCCACGCAGGAACACCCTTGGCGGCCAGGGCACGGATTTCGGTGAGGGGTGTGCTGTCGATCTCGATCATGGGGCCATTCTTGGTCCCGACAGGGGGGATTGCAAGCGCGGTCAGCGGACCTCGATGACCTTGAGCTTGATTGACAGATCACCGGAGCGTCCGATCACGACTTCTTCGCCGACCTGGACCAACGCACTGGCGGCCACCTGGACTCTCCGTCCTGCCTCTTCTCCTTGCTCGTCCGTGCCGGGTTGACGCCCACTTCGGTCTGGACGAGATACGCATCACGAACGGGCTTGAGCCATCCGCGCCCCCAAATGCGCCAACCTGCCACGTCCCGCTCGAACTTGAAGTAGTCCGATGCGCTCATCAGCTCGATGGTGTGCTGGAAGCCCGGGGCCTCGACAATGACCTGGAACAGCAGGTTGCGTCCCAGGAAGAGATCGTCGTTGTTCTTCTTCGCCGGGTCGTCTTCCGCCTGAGCCGCGAGGGGCAGGAGCATTGCCAGTGCCAGGATGCTGGCGATGGTGATCCGTCGCATGGGGGTCCTCCTTGGTTGGTTCATCGGTTCCGCCCTCAGCAAACGGGGGGACCGTGGTTCTATTCCAACCGAGTGTCCGTTGGCCGCAGGCGGCTGTCAAACCCGTCGCGCCTTGACGGCAGAGATCCTGCTCGGATAGAGTTCGGGCAGGATCCACCTGGGAAATCGACATCGTGAGACCCGCTACGCATCGAGTCTGTACCCTGTTCCTCCTCGGCTTCGTCCTGCTCAACTGTCCAGCGCAGGCGGACGAGCCCACGCCGATCTTCGTCGCGGACATCCAGTTCACTGGATTCTCACAGGCTGACCTGGAGGAGATGGAGGGCTGGCCCGCGGCCTTCGCAGCGGAGGTCAAGAGCGCACTGGCCGGCTCGCCGGGGCACACGCCCATGACCCTGGAGAACCTCCAGGCCCAGCTCGGCAAGGAGCGCCTCAAGGCCACCTTTGCCTGCGAAGACGCGGCCTGCGTGAACCGGATCGTGGAGAACTTCGGTTGCTC
>CAZNWW010000698.1:0-2622 GCA_964576155.1 uncultured Myxococcales bacterium
AGGGAGAATTCGGGCATCGACGAAGCTATCGAGGACATCGCCTACAACGAGGGCCGCAACTACTGCCGCAAGGTGGTCGGGCATCTCCTGGTCTACCTGACCCTCCACGTCCCCGTAGAGGATCGCAGGGCCCTCCTCCCGCACCTCATCCCGGTCAAGGTGCCCCGAGAGTTCCCTGGTGTGATTGACTTCTGAAGAAGGTCATCCCGAGCGAAGCCGAGGGACCTCAGGTTTGATGGCCGCAACCCCTGAGGTCCCTCGGCTTCGCTCGGGATGACAAGGGCTTGATCAGGCGTTTTGGCGGCGCAGGGCAAGGAAGCCCAGGGCGAGGAGGCTGAGGACCAGGGCCGAGCCGACAGGGATTCCGGCGGGGGCCGTGTGGCGACAGCCGCAGCCGGGGGTAGCGCCACCGAACTCGGTGACGAGATCTCCGTCCCCAGTCGCCACGTCTCCGTCTTCCTCCACGTCCCCGTCGATGACCGGCGCGCAGGGCACCACGCTCGATTCCCCATCGCAGCAGAATCCGGTGAACTGGGGCTCTCCGCCGCAGATGCAGCCGTCCTGGGTGACAGGCCCTTCGTCGCAGTCCACCGATATGATCGTGATGATCAGGGGGCCGGACAGGTTATCGCCCTCCTCGGTCTCGGCGATGACGTTGTCCGTGTCCACCAGCATATATGAGCGGTAAGTGCCGTCTTCGACATCATTCCATTGGTAGGTCCAGGGCGCGGTTGCGTCGGGCAGCAGTTCGTCCACATTGATGAAGATCTGGGCCCAGTCGCCGAGATTGGGCGCGTTGTCCCGATCCCTGAACAGGTCGATGCGGAATGGCTCCACCGCTGCCTCGTCGCCGGTATTTCGCACCACCATATCGTAGGTGATCCGGTTCCCCTCGACCTTCGCTGTGAAGGTCTCGATGCTCAGGTTCGGGCCCTCGGTGGGGGCGAGGGCCTCGTAGTCGATGCCCCCTATGATCGTGGCCGCGTTGTTCTCTTCGTTCGCCTCGTCGACAGCGTCCACGATGTCCACCACGACCCAGGGCGTGTAGGTTCCGTCCTCCACAGGGTCCCAATCCGTGAACACCGCTTGAAAGTGTTCGCCGCCTGCCTGAAGGCCGCCGACGTGTTCGAAGAACTCTGCGTTGTCCGGCCACTCCTCCTCGGCATCGATCGCGGCCATCACGGTGTCGAAGGTGGGCGCGACCTCGGAGGCGTAGTCCCGGTACAGTTCGACCTGGATGTCCGCGTTGATCGGCTCGGTGCCGATGTTGGTTACTTCGACGATGTATCGGATCACGTTCGTCCCCGCGATGGGCAGCACCGCGGCCTGGAACGCCGACACTGTGAGATCGGGTCCCTCCACTGGGATCAGGGCGTCGTCGATCTTGGCCTCGTTGTTCTTCTCGTCGGACTCGAGGATCTCACCGAACTCCGGGCTCACGCAGTCACAGTCCACCCGCAGCCAGTAATCGTGCAGGCCCACCTCCGCCAGCTCGGATATGTGGTAGTATTCCTGCTCCATAGCCGGCCCGAGGCCGTTGTCATAGGAGAAGATCCAGCCGTTCACGCCGTGGTCCGGCACCTCGCAATCCTCGGGCTTCTGGGGCCAGTCCTCGTAGATGCAGAGTTTGTATGACTCGTCAGCCGTGATCGGTATGAGACCCTGGTTCTTGATCTTACCATGGACTCGGATATGGCCCTGCAGGTCCAGCATCTCCTGGTCGACTTTTGCCTCGGAGATGATCAGGTCCGGGAGGAGGACGTTTTCTTTGCATTCGTACTGAGGTGGTGTCGGGATGCACCAGTTGTTGTCCCAATCCGGCTCGTCGAAGACCTCGAGGCCATTCGCCGCGAAGATCGGGTAGTGCCAACCCACAGCGCATTCGTCTACGGTCGACTCGACCACGACCTCCTGCAGGGGTTGGATTCCAGCGTCGAGTTCGAAGAAGTCTTTCGGACCCAGGTCACCCCAGATCACATCGACATCCTGGTCCGCCGGATCTTCCGGCATGAAGATGTCCACCCATGTCACCAACGGAGTCTCAGACTCGCCGACGTTGCGTACCACCGCGGTGAAGAGGAGCCCCGCCGGGAAGTCCGGATTCTGGCCTATCGTGCAGTCCACGATTTCCAGGTCCGGTCCCCCGATAGGGGTTGGTTCGATGGTGAACTCCGCGCAGATGAAGTTGTCGGATTCGTTGCCGCCCTCGTTGCAGGAGAAGAGGCTGTCTACGAAGAGCATGAACTGATACGGCACCGGGGAGTAGGGGTAGGACAGGACGAACGGATCGAGGGACTTGATACCGCCCGGGCCCAGCTCTTCCGGGTTGACATCCCCGAACGTCCACGTCATGTCCGCCGCCGGCGCCGTGCCGCAGAACATGGGGTTGATGTCACACGCGCAGGTGTACGCGCCCCAGAAGTCCGCCCACCAGATCGACGCGTCGCAGTACTCATCCCCAGTGTTTTCCAGAGTGATGTTGAAGGTGACCAGGGCCTCAGCCGGGCCGTAGTCGATCTCCATCTCGACGGAGCCCGTCATATTCGGGCCGCCACGGGCAGCAGGGATGAATGTAAGGATCAGGATGGCTCCGAGGAGCAATCGAATATGCATGAAGACCTC
>CAZNWW010000699.1:0-2605 GCA_964576155.1 uncultured Myxococcales bacterium
AGCTCACGGACCGGGCGCTGCCGGTGGTGTTGGTGATGGGAAACCGGACCACGAGGTCGTCCTCGCCTGCGGGTCTGGCCCGGATCCGGTACTCGTCCAGGATTACGTTGCCTCGGATCGCACCCGCCTCCTCCTGTCCATCCAGGAGGCTGGACCAGAAGCCGAGGCCACCGTCGGGCTCCCTGGCGGTGGCCTCGCCATCTGCCGGAACCAGGAAACCGAGCATCGCCATCAATGTCATCGTGATCAGTGTCGCCTTGCGCATGGGTGCCTCCTTCGTGGATCGCTTCGCCGAACGGCATGGGTATACGCTTCCATTGACAGGAGGTTCTGTAACACTGTTGCAAAGCGCACCGAAGGGACGGATCATGGTTGCGAATCCGTCCCCGGAGGTCACCATGTTGCGGACAAACGCCCTCATCACTCTCGTCATCCTTCTGGCTTCTGCGGGCTTTGCCCGGGGAGGGACGACAGCCTTTATTGGCGGCATCCTGGTGGATGGAAACGGGGGGTTGCCGGTGCCGGCGTCGGTGGTCCTCGTGGAGGGAGATCGAATCAGCGCGGCCGGTCCCTTCGGTGTGGTTCCGATCCCTACCGACGCGGTGGTGGTGAACGTCGCCGGTCGCTGGCTGGTGCCTGGTCTGGTCGACCCGCACATCCACTTCTTCCAGTCCGGGGGCCTCTACACCCGTCCCGACATCGTGGATCTCAGAGCCTTGCGGACCTACGAGGACGAGGTGGCCTGGGTGAACAACCACTGGGAGGATGTGTTCCGCCGTTACGTGGCCAGCGGTGTGACCGCGGTGGTGGACGTGGGGGGGCCCTTGTCGAACTTCAAGGTCCGGGCGTTCCGGGACCAGGTGGACATCGCACCGCGAGTGGCGATCGCCGGGCCCCTGATTGCGACGGTCTCACGGCCCCAACTGGACATCGGGGACCCGCCGATCATCGAGGCGTCGGACGGACACGAGGCCCGGGCCATGGTGGCCCGTCAACTCGAGCTCAAGCCGGACCTGATCAAGATCTGGTACATCGTTCCGAAAGACGGGAACCCGCTGGCCAACTTGTCCCTCGCCCGAGCCGTCATCGATGCTGCGCACGCGGGGGGCGCGCGGGTAGCGGTGCATGCAACCCAGCTGGAGGCAGCCCGGGCCGTGGTGGAGGCCGGCGCCGACATCCTTGTGCACAGCGTGGACGACGCACCCGTGGATGAGGCCTTCGTTTCTCTGTTGAAGGACAAGGGCACGATCATCACCAGCACCCTCGTGGTCTACGAGGGTTATGGTGAGGTCCTCACGGGTACGCCGACCCTCACCGATGTAGAGGAACGTCTGGCCAGTCCGGCGGTGCGCAACTCCTGGACAGAGCTGTCCGCTGCCCCGGCCGGGACCGTGGATCCGGACGCGATGCAGGCCCGGAAAGAGAAGATGCAGTCCCGGATTCCGATGATGCAGGCCAATCTCAAGGCGTTGTGGGATGCGGGGGTGATCGTGACCGCGGGCAGCGATGCGGGCAACATCGGGACGGTCCACGGACCGGCCATACACCGGGAGTTGGAACTCCTGGCCGAGGCGGGCCTGACCCCGGGTGAGGTCCTCGTCGCCGCAACCCGCAACGCGGCGCGAGTGTTCGCTTCGGAGCCTGACTTCGGCACGGTGGCCCCCGGCAAGCTCGCCGACCTCCTGGTGCTGGACGCGGACCCCCTGGCCGACGTCGGGGCCTTCCGCCGGATCCACAAGGTGGTCCTGGGCGGCCGGATCCTCGATCCCGACGTGGTGGCTCCGCAGGACGCGGCGATGGTGGTGCGGCGGATGCATGGCGCCTTCGACGCGAGGGATCTGGACGCGTTCTTGGCTCTCTTCTCCCTCGCGTATCAGGAGATCTCGCTGGACAGCGGGAAGACCCGGGGATTCGAGTCGTTCCGAGCGGTTTCCGAGAAGCTGTTCGGCTTCGAGGTGCCCGCAACCCTGGAGGTCCGCGATCGCCTTGTCACCGGAGACTTCGTGGTGGAGGCCACCCGATTCCGCCGTGAGCAGGGCGCGTCGGACTTCATCGAGTCCCTCCTCATCACGCAGATCGACGACGGTGGGGTTCTGCGGATCTGGAATGGCCAAGCGCCGCCCGGGACCGGCGCCGTGGCCCCGGTCCAGGGTCAGGTGGAGGCATACAACGCCCGGGACATCGAGGCCTTCGCAAGCTACTACGCGGAGGATCTGAAGGTCTACCGCCTCCCCGAGGCAGAGCTGATCCTTGATGGGCGGGACGCGCTTCGCGAGCGCTACGCGAAGTTCTTCGAGCTGAGCCCTGAGCTGAACTGCACCGTGGTCAAGCGGCTGACTGTTGGGCCCTGGGTGGTGGACCGGGAGGTGGTCACAGGGGCGCGGGGCGGTCCGCCCCTCCGCGCGGTAGCGGTATACAAAGTGGAGGGGGACCTCATCAATAGCATCTGGTTTTTGCCGAGAGAGAGCCCATAGTAGAGGCCATGGAGGCACGGGAAGTAACGCGGCGGGTCCGCCGGATCACGATCATCGGGGCGGTGGTGAACACCGTCCTGGCCCTGGTCAAGATCCTGGCGGGTGGGCTGGTCGGCTCGGTCGCGCTGGTA
>CAZNWW010000700.1:0-2594 GCA_964576155.1 uncultured Myxococcales bacterium
GATCATTCCGAGGATGCCCACCAGCATCTGGCCGGACAGCCTTGCGAGGGTGGGGATGATGGGTCCCTCGGTGAGAGGCGCGTGTTTTTCTCTGTTACCCATGGCCTCCCGCGGTGTCGACATCGGGCAAGTTAGAACCATGGAGGGATGGAGTCAAACGAGATGGGGGAGGGGGAGGGGAATCGGGACTGGAAAGCCCCTCCCACATTGACATGGTGGGATAGATCGATTGAGAATCGTCGTGATTGCATGAATCCGGGAGGGTGTGATGAGGCTTTGGTGTGTGCTGTTCTGTCTGGCTATGTTGGTGGTCGCCGGGTGCAACACTTCCGAAACGGGTGAGAGCATCGGTGTCGATACCGGTGGAGAAGACGCGGCTGCGGACGTGATGACGTTCTGCATGGACGGACCCTGCGGGACCGCGGCGGACTGCCCGGCGACCGCCGGATGCCTGGAGGCGACCGGGTGCGTGGACGGCTGCTGCACCCTGACCTGGGCCTCCGAGGGGACCCCCTGCGACGACGGCTGCATTGCCGGCGGTGTCTGCTCGGTATCGGGCGCCTGCCTCGGCGGGGAGGAGCTCCAGTGCGAGGAGGCCGACGGTAACCCGTGTACTGCGCCCGCGTGTGACGCCGAGGCCGGGACCTGCGTCGAGGTGCCCATCCCTGACGGCGAGACCGTGGTCAGCTCCAACTGCTGGGATGGGATCGTCTGCACCGGCGGTGAGGTGGACAACTCTGTCGCAACGCCGACCGCCCTCGCTGACGATTGTCAGGCCCTCGACGAAGCGCTGGATCCTTTCGGTTGCGTTGCCGAGGTGATCTGCGTGGACAGTGAGATAGCGTGCGTGGAGATAACCGCCGCGGACGGCGCCCAATGCTGGGGCGACATCGAGGGCCAGGCCGAGCAGGATGTGTGTACGGGCCAGTCCTGCCTGGGCGGGGAGTGCAAGGTGGACCATGACTTCGACGTGGCCTGCGGGGATGACGACTACCCGGACAGCTGCGACCTCGACTGCCAGGTCTGCACCACGCTGACCTGCCACTGGATCGACGATTCCTCCAGCCCGGACAACCCCACCTCCAAGGTCCGCTATTGCTTCCCGGGTGCGACCCTCGATGTCGACTGTGACGACGGCAACGGCTGCACCGTCGGGGACGTCTGTGTGCCCGATGAAACCGCGGACGGGCCCCTGGGCAAGGAGACCCTCGGGCTCTGCGAGCCAGGGGAGGGAAAGTCCAAGGAGGAATGCCTCGCCGACATGGATCTGCCGGTGCTGCCCTGCCTCAAGGCGGGGATCACCTGTGACCTGGAGGAGGGCTGCACGCTGGACCAGGAGGCGGCGAACACCTGGTGTGTGCCGCCAGCCGGCGCGTGCGTCACGGTGCTCCAGGCTTACTGCACACACATCGATCTCGGGGACGGCAACTGGAACGCGGAGACGGGCTGCTACCTGGAGACGAGCGAGTCGGACTGCGACGACGGCAACGTCTGCACGGACGACAGCTGCGACGCGGGTGTCGGCTGCGTGAACGACGCGGTGTCCGATGAAACACCCTGCGGCGCCGGGCTCATCTGCATGGACGGGATCTGCGTTCCAGGCTGTGTCCCCGACTGTGACGGCAAGCAATGCGGCGACAACGGCTGTGGCGAGTCCTGCGGGACCTGTGACGACGCGAATCCCTGCACCCAGGATCTCTGCCTGGACGGCGGCGCCTGCAGCTACCCGGTGTTCAACGAGGGACAGACTTGTGACCTCATAGGCATCTGCATCGGTGTCTGCCAGAGCGGGACCTGCGTCGAGACCGCGGTGGAGATCTGCAACGGCCAGGACGACGACTGCGACAACCAGACCGACGAGGGCGACCTCTGCTTGCCGGGATGGAGCTGCGTGGACGGGGCCTGCCTGGAGGAATGCTCCGCAATCAACGGCGGGTGGACCGAGTGGGGTTGCGGGGCCTGCAACGCGGACTGCGGCGGCGGCCAGCAGATCTGTTCCAGGTTCTGCACGAACCCGGTGCCCTCCTGCGGTGGGGCTGCCTGTGCCGGCGACGACACCCAGGTCATGAACTGCAACACCCAGCCCTGCTGCGACCCGGTGAACGGGGGCTGGACCGACTGGTTCTGCGGCGCGTGCTCCGCGGACTGCGGCGGGGGCATCTGGAGCTGCACCCGCTCCTGCACAAATCCGGCGCCTTATTGCGACGGTGCGGCCTGCGTGGGCTCGTCCTCCATGAACGAGGCCTGCAATACCCAGCCCTGCCCGGATTACCTGCCCACGGGGCAGACCATCTACACCGGCAGCGGACAGGTCGTCACCGGCGAGGTGCCCCCAGGGAAGACCGTCATCGGATTCAAGCTCTGGGGCGGCGGCGGCGGTGGCGGCGCGCCCGGCGGCGGCGGCGGCGGCGGGTTCTTCCACGGGACCGTCCCCGTGTCCCCGGGGGACCAGATCGAGCTTAGAGTCGCGGAGGGCGGCGAGGCCGAAGGCGGCGGTGGCGGCGCGTCCTACGTGTTCAAGAACGGTGCGCCGATGATCATCATCGCTGGCGGCGGCGGAGGCGGCTCTGACGGCTGCGGCGGCTGCACCTCAC
>CAZNWW010000701.1:0-2594 GCA_964576155.1 uncultured Myxococcales bacterium
TGTGTGTGTGGGGGGGGGGGGGTATGTAAAAATCCTTCCGGTGCTTCGCGCCGGCAGTTTTCCCCACAGGTGCCTGAGGGGCCATGCGGATTGGGGTGGGGGGGGGGGGGGGGGGGGCCCCCCCACCCGCGGGGGGGGGCCCAGGACCCCGTGCAGAGACGCAAGCAGAGACAGCCGAGATCCGTTGGAGACGAATTTACAGCGAGAGCCTGTACTGACCCAACATGGTCGAGATGTGATCGATGGTCAGAGACGTCAACGGCAACGTCGCCGATGGGTGTCGCCGTTCAAATTTGGTTGCTTCGGGGCGATGAGCGGGGGGGGCCGTAGGAGTTCTGACTAGAAGAAGTACTTCAGGCCGACGTTGATTTGGAAGTTTTTCGGAGAGATGTACTCCGAGATGCCCGGCCTCGAGATGTCCGAGATGGGGAGCTGGCCGTCGGTGCCGATCTCCAGGGGCTGCTTGGAGATGGCGATTCGGGAGACGTCGGGGATGAGCATGAGGAACTCGGCCACCACGGTGAAGTGGTTGCCGGCGAAGATCTCCAGGCCGGTGCCGGCGTGGAAGGACTTCTTGGTGACCTCCTTGGAGAACATATCACTGAAGTTGGAGGCGCCCAATCCACCGAGGATGTACCAGGAGATGTACTTCGTGGGGACCGGGTAGATGATCGCGGAGGCACGGATGCGGGAGGCGAAGACCTCCCCGTTGGTGCCCTGGTTTTCGCCCAGGTAGTTGTAGTTGAAGTCCACGCCCAGGACCTTGAGCATCTTCACCCGCAGGTTCAGCTCGGACACGAAGTCGTTGGCCACACCGCCGCCGATGTAGTTGACGTGGGTCATGCCGACGCTGCTGCCGAATCCCATTGTGACGAGGCTGGTATTCTTGGCCTGGGCCGGTGCTGCCAGGAGCAGCGAGGTGAGGATGATTGCAGTGTATGTGGTAGAGCGTCTCATAATGACGCCTCCGCTTGTGTTATGGGGTCTCCAGCGACCTCACCCGGGCGTCTACGGTGATCGATTGAGAAGATTAAGGAAAAAGATCACCGATTCCGGTATGAATTCTACACGTTGGGTGGAAGGGGAGATCCAATGGCCGAGCGAGCTCAGGGACGTCATGACTGCCGGGCTGAGGCCCTGCTGGACGAACTGGTCCAGCGGATCGCTCCTCTGGAGCGTGTCGCAAGGGTCGCCCAATGGGAGGCCATGACCCGCGGCGGGGATGACCGCTATCGGGATTACAGTGATCACATGGTCACCTATCGAGAGGCCCTGTCCCACGCCGCCGGCCTGACCGCGGTCCGAGACCTCCTTGGCGGCGGGGTGTCGCTCACGCCTGCTCTGCGGAGGCGGTTGCAGGTATGGGAGATGCTCCTGGCTGCCCACCGGGCGGACCCGGCGGACGTCCGGGAGCGTGTAGCGCTGGAGACCCGCATCGAGCAGGATTTCTCAACCCACCGGGGGACCTTGGATAGTGTCGAACGAACCATGAACGACCTCACCGCCCTCCTCCGAACGGAGAAGGACCGGGGCCTGCGTCGCGTCGCCTGGGAGGCCCAGAAGTCCGTCGGGGACGCGGTGGCAGATCCCATGTTGCGGCTCATGAAGCTGCGCAACCACCTCGCCCGGGGCGCGGGCTATCGGGACTGGTGGGACATGCAGATACGGGTGTCCGAGCTGGACCCGGCGGCGGTGATGGCGCTCTTCGACGATCTGGCCCGGGTCACCGATGCCCCCTTTGTGGAGGCCAAGATCCAGATGGACGAGGCCGTTGCCGCGGACCTGGGTATCGACACCGCGGACCTCTCACCCTGGGACTACTCGGATCCCTTCTTCCAGGAGGTGCCAGTCCAGGCCCTGCCGTCCCTCGCCGCACCCACTGCCGCGGCCCCGGTAACCGGGGCCCGCGCCGGCCTGGAGGCCCTGGGCTTCTCACCAGGCTCGATCCTGGATCGCTCCTCCCTCTACGAGGCCCCGGGGAAGAATCCCCACGCGTTCACCTCGGATCTGGACCGCTCCGGCGACGTCCGTGTCCTTGCGAACGTCCGCCCCACCCTCCAGTGGCACGTGACCCTGCTCCACGAGCTGGGCCATGCTACCTACACGCAGAGGATCGCAGTGAACCTGCCCTGGGAGCTGCGCCGGGAGGCCCACTCCCTGACAACCGAAGGGATCGCTCTCCTCTTCGAGTCCCTGGCGGATGACGCGGGCTACCTCGAGGAACACTGTGGATTGGCCCCGGACAACGCGACCGCCGTCGGTGCTGTGCGCAGGGAGGCGCGGCGCCTTGAATTGCTGGTGTTCAGTCGCTGGTGCCAGGTCATGGTGCGCTTCGAGGCCGCCGCCTACCGGAACCCCGATGGAGACCTGGACGGCCTCTGGTGGGACCTGGTGGAGCGGTACCAGGGAATCCGACGTCCCGAGGGCCGTCGCCGTCCGGACTGGGCGTCCAAGATCCACATCGCCGTCGCGCCGGTATACTACCAGAACTACCTCCTCGGACAGGCCTTCGCCGCACAGCTCCGGGCCGCGCTCTCCCAGGAGGCCGGACCGGGGCGCCCATGGCATGCGGCTCCTGACCTGGCGACACGTCT
>CAZNWW010000702.1:0-2593 GCA_964576155.1 uncultured Myxococcales bacterium
CTCGTCGATGAGCAGGGTCCCCTTGTGGGCCCGCTCCAGCGCGCCGGTGTGATCGTCCCCTGCACCGGTGAAGGCTCCTTTGTCGTAGCCGAACAGGTGGCTCTCCATCAGCGACGCGGCCACTGCGGTGCAGTCGAAGACTTCGAAGGGTCCGTCCTTTCGTAGCGAGAGGCCATGGATCGTCTCCGCCACCAGCTCCTTCCCCGTGCCGCTCTCTCCCTCGATGAGGATAGTGGTCGGGGCGGGCGCGACCTTCTGGAGGGTGGCGAAGAGGCGCCGCATGGCCAGGCTCCGTCCCGCCAGGCGCCCCAGCCGGTGCTCTCGGGTCACCTCATCGTCCCGCTCCTCTCGCCCGAGACGGAACCTCAACGCCGCGGAGCCCAGGCGGAGCTTGCAGGAGGTGGGGAGGTAGACGTCCAACACCCTGAGATCCCCGAGGAAGGTGCCGTTCTTGCTGCCCAGATCCCGGATACGGTATCCCGCAGGGCCCAGCTCTATCCGCGCGTGGTGCTTCGACACGGTCTCGTCGGGGAGGATCAGGTCGTTGTCCGAAGCGCTCCCCAGCAGGAGGTTGAAGCCCGCGAGGGTCGACCTGCTTCCCTTGGCCTCGCCGGCGGTGACCTCCACCGTGGCCGTCTTGTTCCGGATGTGCTCCACCGGGGACGGCAGGAGAATGGTGCGCGTTCGTTCGTCCATGGGGGACCTCACTCGATTCGGAGGGTGATCCCGAGCTGCTCCCCTTCTCGGACCTCCACCTCTTCGCTCGTCTCTCCCCCTCCGGGATCTACGAGGCGCAGAGTGTGTGGACCAGCCGGGGTCTTGATCACGACGATGTTGAGTCCGCCGCCCGTCGAGATCAGCTTCCCGTCGAGATAGAGGGAGGCGTTCGCCGGCAGGTAGCGAACCTTCAGGGAGCCCTCGGGTGCGGCCTGGAGTCGCTTGCTGACTTTTCGCGGCGCGGGGTGGCGCAAGGTGAAGATATCGGTCTTGTGGCCCGGGTGGGAGAGGCGCACCTTGACCCGCCCTCCGGGCTGGAGGCGGAGAACGTGGGAGCCTGTCCCCATCGGGGTGCCGTCGATTTCGATTGTTGCATCCCGGGGGATCACGTCGATCCGGGTCACCGACGGCTTTGGCTTCGGCGGCTCGGGCGGGACGTCTTGTGGCATGGTGTCCGCCGTGACCGCGTCCGTGACCGTGTCCGTGTCCGTGTCCCCCCCCGTGTCACCCACCGTATTCGTGTCCGTGTCCAGCGCGGTGTCAGTCGCCATGTCCTGCGCCGTGTCCGTCGCCGTTGCCGTATCCGTCGCTGTCGCCTTGTCAGGCGCCGTCGCCGCGTCAACCACGTCCGGCGCTAACGCAGAGGCTGGCGTGTCTGCCGTCGGCGCCACATCTGCCACCTCCGTCGCTCCGTCCCCGGAGCCTCCGTCCGCGGCCTCTGAGGTCTCTCCCCGGTGCCAGTCGACGATGAGACCCAACCCGAAGCCCACTGCGCCAATCGCCATGAACAGTATCAAGGCCAGCAGGATCCAGCGCGCGGCGCCGACCCGGGGCGCCGGGACCGCCAGGCTCTTGGTGAGGATTCGGTCCCTGGGGCTGTCGGTGACGCCGGACACCGTCCCCGACGCGGTGACTCCGGTCGCCGGCGCACGGCTCCTCTCGGGGCAGTCTCTCGGAAAGCGCCGATTCAGCAAGTCCGCCATGTCCGCGTTGGACACCACCCATCCCCGCGCGGCCATCATGGCCGCCAGGGCGCGCTCCAGCTCGTCGCCGTTCGCAGGGCGCGTTGTCCGATCCCGGGCCAGACAGGTCTCCACCAGGTCCCTGAGCTCAGGATCCAGATCCGGGCAGAGGCTCTCCAAAGAGGCGCGATCGCCGGCGCGGATGCGGTCGAGGGTCAGGAGGTCCGACTCTCCATCGAAGGGACGGACCCCGGCGAGGAGCTCGTAGGCGAGCACACCGAAGGCGAAGACGTCGCTCTCGGGGCCCAGGGGCTGGCCCTCGACCTGCTCCGGGGCCATATAGGGTACCTTGCCCCGGAGCATCCCGGCGGTGGTCAGGACCCTGCCTTCCTGGCGGACCCGGGCGATGCCGAAGTCCGTGAGCTTGACCTCTCCCTCCCAGGAGACCAGGACGTTGGCGGGGCTGATGTCCCGGTGGACGATCCCCAGGGGTGTGCCGTCTGAGTCGACTTTCGCGTGGGCATAGGCCAACGCCCGGGCCACCTGGAGGAGGATGTGGGCAGCGACGGGCTCGGGAAAGGTCTCCCCGGCGCGTCTCGCCGCGCCCATGAACTCCCTTAGATCGGTCCCCGCCACGTAGTCCATGGCCAGGTAGAATTCCCCGTCCTCCTGCCCCAGTTCCTGGACCTGGACGATGTTCCCGTGGGTGAGCCCTGCCACGAGTTTTCCTTCCTGGATCAAGCGCTCGACGAACTCAGGGTCACTGGCCAGAGAGGGGAGGATTTTTTTTATTACCAGGTGCTTCTCGAAGCCCGCCTCTCCGGAGAGCCGCGCCAGGTACACCTCGGCCAACCCGCCCGCGCCGAGGCGCTGGAGCAGCGTGAATCGCCCGAAGCGCTCGCCGTCCTAGGGGA
>CAZNWW010000703.1:0-2592 GCA_964576155.1 uncultured Myxococcales bacterium
GGTCACTGAACGCAGCGCCATTGGTATCTCTGCCGGCCAGGATGAGGCCGGCGAGCATCCTCTCCTTGGGCAGGTTCCACTCGCCTTTGAGCGATGCGAGTCTGTCCTCCCACGCCTCGGTGAGCCCAGGAAGGAGCTTCTCGGTGAGCTCCAAGGCGAGGATCCGCAGGCTGATCGGCGCGTCCGGCGCTTCGAGCGCGGCAGCGGCGAAGGTCAGGACGCGATCCCGCAAGTCCTCGTTGTCACCGATTGCATCCACGATCTTCCCGACGAGTATTGCGCGCTGCCACGCAAAGACTGCGAAGGGTACGCTGCTGCACGCACCCTGGGCCTCATCCATCCCGTCTACAGGGATCAACAATCTATCGCAGAGGCCCGTGGCGCAATCTGAGTTCTTCGTGCACGGCGGTCCGACCTCCTGCCGGAAGAATGGAGCCATGGGATCCTGCTGGGGAGCCTCGGTGCGATCCGTGCAGGCGACCGACAGAGAGAGTATTGCGAACAGGATCATGAGCTCACGCATGGACCACCACCCGAGTGCCGTCGCGCATCTTCTCCAGATCATCCGCCCCCGCGGCAGCAAGGAGCTCCCGCAAGTCCCTGCCCAGATTCAACACCCATTCGTCTGCGCGGGTCCCGTCAATCTCCATCCCGCCGTCCCGCCGCTCTGCACAAACCAGACGAAGGAGCGGGGCCGCCATGGAGGCCAAGCTGGCGCCCAACCCCAGGACCTTGGCGATGTCCTCGGCGCTCCGAATCCCTCCGCCCCCGATGAGCAGTCTCTCTCGGAAACGCGGCGCGGCGTCAAGGAGAGTCGAGAGTGTACTCCGACCCTCCCCGGCAAGCGCCAGGGCTCGTCGGTATCCAGGGGACCCGGTGGGGGTCCTGGCGGCCTCGACCAGGGCCCAGTTGGTCCCTCCCGCGCCGGCTACATCAATACCTGTTATCGGAAGGTCCGCCAGGTCTTCGAGGGTTTGGGAGGTGAAGCCGTGCCCCACCTCCTTGACGATGACCGGGAGGCGGGAACCGGCGGCGAAGTCCCGGAGCGCATCCATGACACCGCTGAGGTCGCGCTCCCCTTCCGGCTGCGACAGCTCGTGGGCAGGATTCACGTGGATCATCATGCCGTCGAAGCCGAGGTCCTCACAGGCCTCCTGATATCGGACCGCAAACGCACGGTCACGAATCTGCCAGACGCCGAGGTTGCCCAAGACAGGGATATTCGGTGCGTGTCCCTTCACGTCGTAGTCCGGCAGCCTCGAGCGATCCTCCAGGGCCGGCCGCAGTGATCCCACAGCGAACGCTATCCGGCGTCGCTCGGCCAGGCTGGCCAGCACCTCGTTGAGCCTCCGCCCGAGGGCCCAGCCACCCGACATGGGAGCTATCATGAGGGGAGGTTCAGGCCATAGCCGAGCAGCTCAGAACCGAGGTCCACCTGGTCAGGTTTCAGTGGGGCAGGGGAAGTCAGCAGGCCTACATGCCCAAGGCCGGTGTCGCCGGGCCCTTCGACGCCATCGCCCAGGCACAAGCGCACATGGTCTTCCTTCCGTTCCTCGGGGAGGGGGGGGGTCTCGACCCTGGGCATCTACTCACTCCTTCCGCTGCATCCTGCGGCGGTAGGCGGCGGCCCTCTGCACCATCCCGAAGAGGTTCCACCCGGTGGCCACGGTGAAGATAACGACCTCGTTCACAGGCATGCGCAGCAAGGAGGCCAGACCGAAACATGCTATGGGCAGCAGCACCATGATCGCTGCGAGGGAGAGCCCTGCGCGTCCCGCAGGGCTCTCCACGTTTCCGAGAAAGAGGCGCTGGGTGAAGTAAGTCGGGAGCACGAAGACCCAGACCAGGGAGAACAGCCAGTAGAGGATGTCGAGGACCATCTCCGGTTCCCTTTTCTCAGGTTCCTGGACCCGCGTCGTCCTCGAAGCGCCTTTGCACGGTGTCGTAGTAGTCGATCACGCGCCGCACATATGCCCGCTTCTCGATGTATGGACGCGGGAAGAAGCTCCGCTTGAAGCCGTACACGATGATATGGCGCAGCTCCTTGGCCGAGAGGTCAAAGGCCTCGATAGCGAGTGTTATCTCCCGGGAGACCGTGGTGTTGGACACGGTGCGATTGTCTGTGCAGAAGGTCGTGGAGAGCTTGGCCTCACGCATCCGCGCGAAGGCGTGGTTCTGAAGATCACCGATACGGGGATTGGTCTGCAGGTTGGAGGTGAGGCAGACCTCGATGGTGACCCGTCCGTCCGCAATGTACCCGGCGAGATCCCTGACGAAGCGCTCCTTGTCCAGGATCTCCCGGTCCTTGATGGACGGGACCTGGAAGAGATAGTAGCCGTGCCCGATGCGGTCGGCCTTGAGATCCGTAATCGCCTGGAAGATGGACTCGGGACCGTACGCTTCCCCCGCATGGACGGTCTTCTTCAGGAAGTGCCTGTGGGCGAGTTCGAAGGCCTCGATGTGATGCTCCGCGGGAAACCCGGACTCCTCCCCGGCGAGATCGAACCCTACCACCGGGATGCCGAACTTGTCCCGGATCTGCACGGCGGCCCGAGCCAGAGGGCCGCGACGCGGCCAGAGCGCATCCACCCC
>CAZNWW010000704.1:0-1777 GCA_964576155.1 uncultured Myxococcales bacterium
GAGTTCGAGGCCTTCCTCGATGAACAACTCCCCGGCGTCGCCGAGGCCGTCCAGGCGAAGCGCTGGATCCACGAGCCGGGGGTCCCGGAGAACTGCCCGGTCTTCACGTCGACCCACCTGGATGAGCTGCAGGCCGCGGCTGCAGGCTGGGCCGAAGGGCGACCCGAGCCGCAGACGATGAAGACCTGGGATGCGACGGACTGGCAGATCTTCCTCGGGGACCTGAAGGGGCCGCTGCCCCGGAACGACTGCCAATGGCTCGACCAGACCTTCGACCTCACCGAATCGAAGAACGCCGAGATCCTGGGTCTCTGGCTGGGTCACGCGGCCCGGGCGGCCTACTCCCCCGCCTACCCCCGGATACAGTCATTCCTGGCCGAGGTCGGGCGTATGAAGTTCCTCAAGCCCCTCTACGCTGCCCTGCTGGAGGGCGATGAGACGACAGAGATGGCGCGGGTGATCTACGCAAAGAACCAGGCCTCCTACCACCCCATCGCGCAGATGGTCCTGACCGGCCTCTTCGCCAAGGCGAGCTGAGGTTCCTGTTGTCATCCTGAGCGAACGAAGGGAGTCGAAGGACCTCAGGGTGAGTAGCGGCAACGCCTGAGATCCCTCGGCTTCGCTCAGGATGACGGGGATTACTTCTTCGCAGCCTTGACGACGATGTTGGCGAGGTCGTGCATCTCCTTGCCGTCCCTGAGAACGACGGTCTTCTTCTGCACCAACTCGTCGGGTCGGCCCCAGTTCCGATAGACCGTGGCGAAGACTTTGGTGCGCGTGGAGGCACGGTTGGCGTCTGAGGAGAAATACTTGGCTCGGATGTTGTAGGTCCCGGGAGGGGCCTTCTCCAGGACGTACATCTCGGGACCATAGCCCTGGGTCACGTCCATGGTGAGGCGGCCGCCGATGCGGGTGTTCGAGTTGCTGTAGTAGCACTCCTCGCCCGTTGGCTCCATCACGTGCAGATCAACGTCGGTGCCGTCGGTGTTCCAGTCGATCATCACCACGAGATCCGCCTTGGACATGTTGATCTCCTTGGAGACAGTCACCAGGCGGGCCTTCGCGTAGCCCGCTGCCGAAACCTGGATTGCCCCGGCGGCCACCTGCTCCAGGAACTTCTGATAGTCCATGAGCAGGATCTTGCGGAACTCGCCGAAGCGGGAGTCCCAATGTCCGATCATGCCCACTTCGTAGTAGAGGAGCGCGAGGTCGTTCGCGCCCAGCGCGGTGAGCGCATGTGCCATTGCACGGTAGGTCTGGGGCTCGAAGGGGCGGGACGCAGCCACCCGACGGAACAGGTGGTAAGCCTGGGCGCCGAGGCCCATCTCCATGGCGCTGAAGCCGACGTCCCGGGCCAGCACCGAGTCCCCGGGCGCGTTCTCGACCAGGTTGCTCAGGGCCTTGAGCGCGTCAGCCGGGCCGTGCTCCTTCAGGCGCCGCTCAGCCTCTTCGGTCCACTTGTCGTAGACCAGCTTCCGGGTGATGAGCTGCTCCTGGAGGATCCCGGGGATCTCCTTCGTGGTCCGCTGCGCACACACGAGGGGCGGCGCGTCCACCCGGAACGCGTCCGAGGGGAGGCGCTCCAGGACGACCTTGAGCGCCGCCGGGATCTCGAACTCCATGCCCGGCATCTTGCGAAGCTTGTTCAGCCAGGCCACGAACGCGGCCTTGGGATCACCAAGCGCGTCGCCGATCTCGGCCAGGATCTTCGCAACCCGGGCACCGGCCGGGGTCCCCTTCACGAGGAACGCGTCCTCCTCGGGCTTGATGTCATATC
>CAZNWW010000704.1:1787-2590 GCA_964576155.1 uncultured Myxococcales bacterium
GCTGGTGGTGTTTCCCACCACCCGGAAATGCCGGGCGTACGCTCCGGCCACGTCCTCTGCGGCTGTGTTGAAAGACTCGAGCTGCGCCACGGCGACCTGCCCGTAGATCCGGGGCGCCAGATCTGAGGGAATTCTTGCGGACACAGGGATCTCGAAGAGGGTCTCGTATCCTGCCTGCTCCAGGCGCAGCTTGATCAGCGCGCCGTCCTCGGGCACGCCACGCCCGGCCATGGTCACCTCCTGACCGGGGAAGAGCGCGCCGGGTCGACCGGCGATGACCAGATCCGATGTCCCGGCCAGCTCCACATCGACGATGCGCCAGGGGCGCGCCAGGTGAGCCTTGGCCGCTGCCGCTATCTGGGACTCACCGACTACTGCGAAGACCGCGCCGCCGCTCTCTCGGGTCAGGTGGTTGAGCACCGCGGTGTCCGTCCCGGCGAGGCCGGTGCGGTACGCGAAGAGCGGACCCCGATCGCCAGTCATGAGGCGAGCGGATAGCGCGTGATTATCCCCCTCGCCCCAGGTGACCGCCGCGTCGCTCAACAGGAAGGTGTCCCACGCGCCTTCCCCGTTGTGCCACGCGGGCTTCGCGGCCGCAGCCAGGGCTGCGTCCAGATCCGTTGCGCCCTCCAGGGCGAGGCCCTTGGCGTCTGCCATGAGGGCCGCTACGTTTCCGGGTGTGTTGCCGATGAAGCCCTCCTGCCACCAGGCCGCCTCCACGTTGAAGAAGACGACCGCGAACTCGGTGAGCTGATCCCGGTTGGCCTCGAGGATCGCTTCCATGAGGCCGAGCCAGACGTTGA
>CAZNWW010000705.1:0-1903 GCA_964576155.1 uncultured Myxococcales bacterium
CACGGCTCACCGCGATGCGGGACGTGATGGCCCCTGAGGCCCCTTCGCCCCTTCGCGAGCTGGTCCTCTACGAAGCCCTCGAGCCGGACGCGCTGTCTCCCTGGGAGGTTGCGTTCCTTCATGCCATCGGCGAGGCGGGTACCGACGACCATCGAGCTGACCTGGACGACCTGATCCAGGACTGGCGGACCGGTACCTGTTCCGCTCCGGCGACGAACTCGCTGGGGCGCGTCCAGCGGCATCTCTTCTCCACGGACGAAGGCCCCGGTCCCCTCGACGCCTCGGTGCGTTGGGTCGGAGTACGGGACGCGGTGGAGCAGGTGGAGGTCGTCGCGGAGCTGATCGACTCCCTGCTTCAAACCGGGGACTGCGGGGCTGCCGAGATCGGCCTGCTGGCCCCCGACGATTCCTTCGTCCATGCCACCATCCAAGAGGTGTTCGCTCAGGCAGGGATCTTGGTCTCCGGGCTGCCGTCGCCGCGTCGGGTGCGTGATCTGGGCCGGGAGGCGATCCACCTGGCGCTGCGGTGTCTCCAGGATCCCGCGCCGCCCATGGCGCTGGCCTCCCTGGCCCTGCTGCCCATGATGCCCTGGGGCCCCGAGGTGGCCGAGCGGCTGGCCGACACAGCCATGTCCCGATACCACTTACCGGGAAGGCTGGAGGGCCTCGACGACGACGGCGATCGGATGCTCCAGCTGCTCCGTCGCCGACCCGACTCGGGGCGCTCCCTCGTCGGCACCCTCAAGGCCTTCGTGGGTCTCCTTCGTCCTGGACCGATGGCGGGGCACCTGGAGTCCGCCGAGGCGACCCTGGGTCTGGTCCTCGAGGCTACGGCAGGGAGAGAGGAGATCCCCTGGGGCGTCCTCCTCGACCGCACCGTCCCGTCGTCTATCGACATCGGCGCAGGGACCACGAGCGATCGGTCGGGCGTCGCGCTCTTCTCCGAGTCCCGGGAGCCCTGGCGACCGGTCCGTCACCTCTTCCTGCTGGGCTTCAACGAGCGGCACTTCCCGCCGGCTGTTTCGACGGATCCGGTCTTCGGGGAGCACGGGCTCGAGGCCCTGGCAGCGGCAGGGCTCCCTGCGCGCACCGGCGCCGACCGACGTCGGCTCGGCCGGCGTCGCCTCCTGCGTCAACTCTCCGCTGCCTCAGACTCCCTGACGGTCCTGGTCCCTGGCTGCGCTCTCTCGGGGGAGCCCCTGTATCCGTCCGAGACCCTGGGCTACATGGCGCGGCTCTTCCAAGACCAGGTCGAACCCGAGGCGCTCATCCGGAGCGTGGATCGCGACGCGGAGATCACGGATATCGTCGGGCTCTCGACCCTGACGCCGCAGGCCTTGAATGACCCCCGCCCCGTCGTCATCGAGGATCCATGTCTGGACCGGGACCTCACCCGTATGAGGCGCGACGAGGAGGGCCGGCCTCGCCCCGAGTCGCCGAGCGGCCTCGAGAAGCTCCTCGTCTCCCCCCTGGGATGGCTGCTGTCGCGGGCGGGCCTGGAGCCGAAAGCCTGGGCCCCGCCGGGGTTCGATGTCATGCTCCAAGGGAACCTGGCGCACAAGGCCTTCGAGGACCTGTTCCTGCCCGGAACGCCTGTCCCGAGCGATTCGGAGATCCAGGCACGGATCCCAGGAGTTCTGAAGGACGCTGTGGCCACCATGGCGCGGCATCTGGACGCTCGCGATCTCTGGATGGAGTTCGACAACCTGGAGGGGACCCTGCGCCGAGCCGCGCTCTCCTGGGCGTCCATCCTCCGAGCCACCGGGGCGGAGGTCCTCTGCAACGAGGAGTGGCTGCGCGGCGAGGTGGACGACCTCCCGATCCACGGCAGAGCGGACACGACCCTGCGGATCGGGGAGCGCGCGGCCCTGGTCGTGGACTTCAAGAAGGCCTCGGTGGGCAA
>CAZNWW010000705.1:1913-2590 GCA_964576155.1 uncultured Myxococcales bacterium
TGATCTGGTAGAGAGAGAGGTGTTCGCCGCCAAGGGCAAGCGCCTGGCCCAGCTGGAGAAGGGATTCGACATCCAGACCTCGCTGTACCGGCTCATGCTCGTCCAGGATGATGACTCCGACCAGGAGATGAGTCACCCGGAGGTCCTGGGCAAGCTGTGGGATATCGGGGTGGCGTACTTCACCCTCAACGACGGCCGCGCGGTGGCGGCCTATGTTCCGGATGGATCGCTCGCCGGCGGGGACATCGAGATCGTACCGGGAGATGTCTCCCGAGAGGCGATGCCGAGGGTCCTTAGTCGCCTGCGCATGATCCGCTCGGGTCAGGTCGAGCTGAACCTGACCGGCGATGAGAAGTGGTTCACCGACCAGGCATCGATCACCCCGTACGCCCTCGACGTCAGCCCGCTCATCCGGTACTTCATGGTCCCCGGGGAGGTGGAGCCATGAGCGGCATCCCTCCCATCCAGATCATCCCGGCCGGCGCCGGCTCGGGGAAGACCTACACCATCCAGACCACCCTCGCCCGCTGGGTGCGGGACGGCCTGGTCCAGCCCGAGCGGATCGCCGCGGTGACCTTCACCCGGGCCGCGGCGAACGAGCTGCGGGAGCGGATCCGCGCGCAGCTCGTCGACGACGGCCTCATGGAGCAAGCGCTGCGCTTGGACGACGCGTGGAT
>CAZNWW010000706.1:0-2579 GCA_964576155.1 uncultured Myxococcales bacterium
AAGCCGTAGATGACGGGGCTCGGGTCGTCGCTGTGGCGTCGGGGGGGCGTCTCCTGAGGGCTGCCGAGGAGGACCGGAGTCGCGGCGTCATCGCGGTGACCATCCCGCCACAGGCCCCCGGCTTCCAGCCGCGCTTCTCATTGTATTACACTTCAGCGCTGCTCCTCTCACTCCTAGAAGGGCTCGGGGTGCTCGAATGCCCCTTGGACTTCGACGCTCTCAGGCGCCGCCTCGAGGGGATGATGGACTCGATGGAGGAGCAGGGCCCGGGGATCGGCGAGATCCTCCACGGGCGCATCCCGGTGATCTACTCGTCGTCCTGCTTCGAGACAGGACTGGCGAGGATCTGGCGTATTAAGTTCCACGAGAACGCCAAGGTTCCAGCCATGTCCGGTGCCCTACCGGAGGCAAACCATAACGAGATGATCGGCTTCGACCCGGAGTTCGCCGGGCAGTTTGTATTCCTCCTGCTGCCGGATCCCTGGATGCATGCCAGGGTCGCCGAGAGGTTCCGGCTGTTCGCAGAGGTGATGGAGGACCTGGGCTACACCGCAAAGACATTACCATTGACCGGGGAAGACCCCTTGACTGCGATCTACGAGAGTCTCCTCCTGGCTGATTGGGCAACCGCAGACGTCGCGCTCAGGCGGGGGGTCGACCCGGTCTCCATCCCGGTGATTCAGGCATTCAAGCGTCGCCTTGGTGTTCAGGGAGCCGAGGGATGAAGGACTTCGGGGGACTGATCCGCAGAGGAGAGGAATCCCAGGTACGTTCGAAGAAGGCCGTCATCGCCGTCTTGTCCGTAGTCAGCCTCGCAGTGGCCGTCGCCTGGCTCGCCCAGGGGCGCATGGATCAGGAGCCCGAGGCTCCGGCAGCGGAGCGGCTGGAGGAGGCCGCCGCAACGATACGGCCGTCCCTCGACCCCAACGGCGAGACCGCCCGACTATATCCGGGATCACCTTGGGAGCGGCGCAACAACATGTTCCAGGAGATCGTCGAGATCGTCGAACGCGGCGGCGACACATACGATCTCTCGGAGGAGGTCAGAGACTACGTCAGAGGAATCAACGCAGCTGTGGATGAGTCATGCGCCGAGGTCCTGTCTCATCTGACCCGGGATGCTGTGAGCTGGTCCGGTGTGGTGTCCTACGCCGGAGGGATCCGGGAGCAACTGCTCCGGCGATTCGACGAGGCGGTGGAGCCCTGGCCGGAGGAACACCGCATGAGTATTCGGGGTGTCAAGCCGTTGTTCGTCTGTCGTTGAGCAACAGGATCTCCTCTCGCAGGTACCTGCCGGTGTAGGACGCCGGCGTGGCCGCAATCTCCTCAGGCGTACCGCAGGCAATGATCTCCCCGCCTCCACGGCCCCCGTCAGGACCGAGATCAATGACATGGTCCGCAGCTCGGATCACGTCGAGGTTGTGCTCCACGACGAGGACCGTGTTTCCCTTGTCGACGAGGCGTTGAACGACCCCGAGGAGCCGGGAGATGTCCTCGAAGTGGAGCCCCGTGGTGGGCTCGTCGAGGAGGTAGAGGGTCTTGCCTGTGTCCCTGCGGGCGAGCTCCCGCGAGAGCTTGATGCGCTGCGCTTCGCCCCCGGAGAGCGTGGGCGACGGTTGCCCCAGACGGACGTACCCGAGGCCGACGTCCACGAGGGTTTGCAGGATCCTGTGGATGCCCCGGAAGGGCTCGAACAGCTCGACCGCGGAGGCGATGGGCATGGCCAGGACTTCAGCGATGGAGTGGTCCCGGTATCTGACCCGCAGGGTAGCGTCGTTGAAGCGCCCGCCGTCGCACTCCGGGCAGGTGACGTAGACGTCGGGCAGGAAGTGCATCTCGACCTTGAGCGCCCCCGCACCCTGGCATCTCTCGCACCGACCTCCCTTGACGTTGAAGGAGAATCGCCCAGGCCCGAAACCGTAGGTCTTGGCCTCTTTCGTCTCTGCGAAGACTTTGCGGATCAAGTCCCAGACCTTGGTGTAGGTCGAGGGGTTGGAGCGCGGGGTACGTCCGATGGGCTTCTGGTCGATGGAGACCACCTTGTCGATGAGCTCGAGGCCCTTCAGCGCGCGGTGGCGTCCGGGCTCCGCCGTGGAGGAGGGGAAGAAGTGGCGAAGGAGGGCGGGACGAAGGGTCTCGTCCACGAGGCTGCTTTTCCCGGCACCTGACACCCCGGTGACCACGCAGAACACACCGAGGGGGAAGTTCACGTCGATGTCGCGGAGGTTGTTCCGGGACGCACCCTTGAGGCGCAGCTTCCCTCGGGGCTTCCTGCGAGAATCCGGGATCGGCACGCTGCGCCGGCCCGAGAGGTACCTGCCGGTGAGCGAGGTCTCATCTGCATAGAGCCCGGGGACGTCACCTGAGTAGACTATGTCGCCACCCTCGAGGCCGGCGCCCGGCCCGAAGTCGACCACGAAGTCCGCCGCGTCGATTGTGTCCCGGTCGTGCTCGACCACGAGGACGGTGTTCCCGATGTCCCTGAGGTTCTTGAGGGTGTCGACGAGCCGCCCGTTGTCCCGGGGATGGAGCCCGATGGAGGGCTCGTCCAGGACGTAGATGACCCCCGTGAGCTCTGT
>CAZNWW010000707.1:0-2134 GCA_964576155.1 uncultured Myxococcales bacterium
ATCGCCGAGGCCCTCCCGGGCCGAGATCATCTCGACCAGCTTCAGGAGCGACGCCGCGTCTCCCCACGCCAGGCGCAGGCCGCCGGTGTCGGTCTCGGTGAGCACGCCCCGCTCGAAGCACTCGATAGCGAAGGCGCACACCACTCCCGTGGAGATCGTGTCCAGGCCGGCTCGATTGCAGATGTCGTTGATCTTGATGATCGTCTCGAGGTTATCCACCAGACAGAGGGTTCCGAAAGCACAGAGGGTCTCGTACTCGGGCTTGTGGCATTCCTCCACCGGGTGCGCGCCGCCCGGCACCGCAACGATCCCCCCGCACTTGATCGGGCAGGTGTAGCAACCGTACTTCTTCACCTCGTACTTGATCACTGCGTCGTCACCGACCTTCGATGCGAGACGCATCGGGAAGTCCTTGAACCCGACGCCCCGGAAGTTCTTCACGGGGCTGTCCCCGTTCTCTGCGCTGAAGGTCGTGAGGCCGGCGGTGCCGTACTTCTTCAGGATGAAACGGAACGCGTCCCCCGGCTGGCGCATCGCAGGGCTGAAGCGGCCCACCTTGCCCATGAGGCGGAAGATCCGGTTGCCCATGATCTTCATCATCGCTTCGCCCTTCTTCAGGCCGGATGAGAATTCTTTTGACAGGCTCGTCACCGCGCTCTTGTCTGCTACCTCAATCTTATGCTTACCGCGCACGGCGATGGCCTTGAGCTTCTTGGCGCCCATGACCGCGCCGAGGCCGCTGCGCGCTGCGAAGCGGCCCCGGTCGTTGCTGACGCCGGAGATGAAGCTCAGCTTCTCACCGGCGGGCCCGATACAGGCCACCTGCCACTTGCCGCCCTTCTCGGGGAGGCGGCCCTTCAAGGTGTCCTCTGCCTCGATGCAGTCCATGCCCCAGAGATCTCCCGCGTCCTCGACACGGGCATCCTCGCCGTCCACGACCAGGACCTTCGGGCTGTCAGCTATGCCACGGACGAAGATACCGTCCACGCCGGCGCGCTTGATCGCCGGTGAAAGATACCCGCCGCAGTTCGCGTCGCCCCAGCCGCCGGTGAGCGGGCTCTTCGCGCATAGCGTCCAGCGGCCGGTGAGGACGGTCCCTGCGCCGGTCAGGAGACCGCTGACGAAGCCAAGGACGTTGTCCGGGCCCAGGGCATCTGCGCCGGCGGGGATACGGGAGTAGAGGATCCGGGCGCCGAGGCCCACACCGGTGAGCACCTCCTCGTAGACCCGATCCTCGATGATCTCACGGGAGACCTCGCCCTTGTCGAGGTCCACCCAGAGGATCTTCCCCATATACCCCTTGCTCATAGTGTCCTCCCGGATTCGGGGCTGATGCCCCTCCCACAGCAAGAATCGGGGCGTGGACGCCCCTCCCACAAATCTCGGGACCACTACACCAGACTTGAAAGAATGCGGCAAGTGTGTAGTTCTTCTCATGACCAGACAATCGACCCAGGAGGCACAACCATGGCACGAATCGACCCCCACTCCTACACGGACACAGCCCAGGCTGTCACCCGGCACCTCTCCCTGGACCTCACCGTGGACTTCGAGGCCCAGGTCCTCAGGGGCACCGCTACCCTGGATCTGGAGGGTTGCACCGGAGACATCCTCGACCTGGACACCCGGGGCCTGGAGATCTCGTCCGTAGCGGGTGGTGACGGCGCAGCCTTGTCATGGACCGTCGGGGATCCCGACGAGATCCTGGGTGGACGTTTGCGCATCGGCCTCAGGCGGGGCATCAAGCGGGTCGTGGTGGAGTACACCACCGGCGCCGACGCAATTGCGCTGCAATGGCTCACCCCGGAGCAGACGGCAGGCGGCGTGCATCCATACTTGTTCAGCCAGTGTCAGCCGCACCACGCCCGGTCCATGGTGCCCATCCAGGACAGCCCGCAGGTGCGATTCACCTACGACGCTACCCTCCGGGTACCCGAGGCCCTGACGGTGGTCATGTCTGCGGCCCCGGGGGAGCGCTCCGATGGAGACGCGGGGACCGCTATTTGGCGCTTCGAGATGCCCCAGGCCCTGCCGGCCTACCTCCTGGCTCTGGCCGCAGGCGATCTCGCGTCCAAGGATCTCGGCCCCCGCACCCGGGTCTGGGCCGAGCCCCCGACCCTGGAGGCCGCAGCCT
>CAZNWW010000707.1:2144-2576 GCA_964576155.1 uncultured Myxococcales bacterium
TCGCGGACGCCGAGGCCATGCTCGCTGTAGCTGAAGAGCTCTTCGGCCCTTACCTCTGGGATCGCTTCGACTTCCTTGTGATGCCGCCGTCCTTCCCATACGGCGGGATGGAGAACCCGCGGCTCACCTTCCTGACCCCAACCCTCCTGGCGGGGGACCGCTCGCTGGTCTTCGTTCTTGCCCACGAGCTGGCCCACTCCTGGACCGGCAACCTGGTGACCAATGCGACCATGAACGACTTCTGGCTCAACGAGGGCTTCACCGTCTGGGCCGAGCGCCGCATCCTCATGAAGCTCGAGGGCGGAGACTCCCACGCCCTGCGCGCCGCGATCGGACGGCAAGGGCTGGACGAGGCGCTGGCGCAGTTCGGAGAGGGCTCCGAGTACACCAAGCTCCGCACGGATCTCGAAGGCGTGGACCCGGATTCAGTGT
>CAZNWW010000708.1:0-2575 GCA_964576155.1 uncultured Myxococcales bacterium
GTCCTGTTCCCCTCCTTGCCGTCCGAAGAAGGCCTGGAGATCCGGGTGGTCGCTCTCGAGGGCCGCCTCGCGGCTCCCCTGGAAGAGCATGCGGCCCTCGCCGAGCATGATGATCTCGTCAGCTATTCGACGGATGCTGTACAGCTCGTGGGTCACCACGACCACCGTGATATCCAGGACCTCCCGTAGGGTCAAAATCAAATCGTCGAGCCTGGCGCCGGTCACCGGATCCAGGCCTGCCGAGGGTTCGTCACAGAAGAGGAGCGGCGGATCAAGCACCAGGGCCCGGGCCAAGGCTGCGCGCTTCCGCATACCGCCGGAGAGCTCCGCGGGCAGGAGCTCCGCCGCGTCCTCCAGCCCGACCTGACGCAGCCGCAGGCGCGCCGTGGCCCGCATCACGGGTTCCGGGAGACTGGCATGCTCTCGCAAGGGGATCATCACGTTCTCTTCGACGCTCATGCTCCCCAGGAGCGCGCCGTTCTGGAACAGCAGCCCGACATCGCCCAGGACGCGATCCCGGGCACCTTCATCGAGGTGGTAGAAATCCTCCCCGAGGAGCTGCACCGTGCCCTCCATGGGCGGCAGGAGGCCGATAAAGCTCTTGAGCAGCGTGCTCTTGCCGCAGCCGCTGGTGCCGATGATGCAGGTGATGGTCCCCCGCTTCACTTGAACGTCCACGTCCTCCAGGACCACCTTCTCGCCGTAGCCGAGCTTGAGTGCGGAGGTTTGTACGAGGATGTCCGACACGCCAGCGCCTCCCTCAGCCGAAGTAGAAGATCACGGAGTAGATCGCATCGAAGACGATGACCAGGAAGATCGACGCCACCACCGATGCAGTGGTTGCCCTCCCTACCCCGGTCGCCCCGCCGCTGGCCCGGAAGCCGGTGTGCCCGGCGGTGAGACCGATGACGATTGCGAAGGTGACGGCCTTGAGCATGGCCACCATCAGGTCCTTGAGATCCAGTGAAGCAAGCATCTCTATCCAGAAGGCCTGGATGCTCAGATCCAGGTAGAAGAGCGCGACGATGACGCCGCCCAGGATCCCCACGACAATGGACATCACCGTGAGCAGGGGCATCGTGAAGACCAGCGCAAAGATCTTGGGCACCAGGACATATCGTACCGGGTTGATGCCCATGGTCTTCAACGCGTCGACCTCCTCGGAGATGACCATCGTGGAGATCTCCGCTGCCACCGAGGAGCCGCTGCGCCCGGCCATGATTATCGCCGTCATCAAGGGCCCGAGCTCCGCTACCATGGCCACGCCGACAAGGTCGGCGATGTAGATGTTCGCGCCGAACTGCAGCAGCTGATACGCGGCCTGGAGCGCGGTGGTGAAGCCCACCAGGAACGAAATCAGCGCAATGATCGGCAGGGAGTCGGAGCCAAGGCGGATCGACTGCGCGATGAAGGTCCGCCACGGGATCTGACCCCGGAAGAGCGCCGAGATCGACAGGAACAAGGTGTCCGCGGCGAGCAGCAGGAAGTGGAAGGTGTGGGACGCGGCGCCGATCACCTGCGCCCCGGTGCGCTCGAAGAAGCCGGGCACGTGGATGCCGGACACGCCGCCGGCTGGAGGCGCCCGATGGATGCCCAGGACCTGCGCGGCCTGTCCGCCCACCGCAGCCAGGCGCAGTCGCCGCCCCTTCCCGGCCGCGTCCTTGGCGAGGCGCTCCAGGAAGCCCACGCCCACGTTGTCCATACGAATGTCTTCGGCCAGGTGGAGGTGCACCTCGTCGTCACGGCTCCGCAGGACCTTCTTCCGCAGATTGCGGTACAGCGGCCCCACGGTGTCGCGGGTCAGATCCTGGTCGATATGGATCTCCAAATGGATCTCCTTCAGCCCCGGTAGACGCACCGATGGCCTTGGGATCAATTGTAACGCACGCGTACGGGAGCCAAAGAAAATGGACGATGGACGATGATAGGGGCAGCGGCTACACTTGCGGACAACCGAAAGGAGGCAAGCATGCGGAGAATCAAGATAATCGGAATCGTCGCGGCCCTGGCCGCGCTGTCGCTCATCGCGGGCTGCAGCCAGGCCATCCCGAAGCCCTTCCTCACGGTCTACGGGGCAAAAATAAAGATCGTGAAGGAGAAGGACGTCGCGACGTGCGAGCTGGTGAGTCCGGTCCAATGCCGGTACGTCTGGGAGGACGTCACGGTCAAGAACCAGGAGTACACCTGTACCGTGGATCTCCAGAACCAGGCCGCCGAGAACGGCGCAACACACGTCGTCATCGATCCGCCGCTCATCAAGCCGGATGTGATCCTGAACGGGAACGCGTTCCGCTGTCAGTAGGGAGTGTGCAGATCCTGCACGCCCAGTAGGTTATCTCTACAATCCGATCCACGATTTTCCCTGTGGGAGGGGCATACACGCCCCGATATCGGCCCGTGGACGGGCCTCCCACAAAGATGGCACGCCCATTGCATTTCCATCGTCGGTCTGGTCAGATCCAAAGAGACGGAGGTCCATCCATGAATCGATTTTCAGACAGCCTGATCACCGCCATTGTCGTCACCGCCCTCGCGATCGGCTGCAACTCCGCCAAGAACCCTGTGCTGATCTCCG
>CAZNWW010000709.1:0-2569 GCA_964576155.1 uncultured Myxococcales bacterium
GGGGATCGGCGCGGTCTTGCGGTCCCGGAAGGGGAGGGTGCAGATCTGGCGGAAGGTGTTGCAGCGGGAACCCCGTCCAACCGCGGCGCATTCGTCCTCCGTGCCATCCCCGTTCTCGTCGCGGTGGGGATCCGCTCCGTAGGGGGTGGTCTCAGGCGTAAAGCACTCCACCGGCCCGTCCATGGCCTCGGGGTCGTCGTAGTAGTGGTTCCGCTCCCAGAGATCATAGCGCGTCAGGAAGCGATGCCAGTGCGCGTCGCTCATCCCGTAGTTACGGTTGTATCCGTAGCGCTCGACGTAGAACCCTCCGAAGGCCTGGAAGCGGTGACCGTCCCACTCCACGGCCTCGTAGTCAGACGCCTCGATCCTTCGGAAGGAGTGGCGGATCGTCAGCTCTGACTGGCTGCAGCTCCCCGAGGGAAAGCTGCCTGACAGGAAGTCATACTCGAGGAAGCATGCGGGGAAGGAGTCGATCCCCCAGCCCATGTGGCTCATGTCCACCACCTGCGGCTTGGCGAAGGCTTTTACAGTAACGTCGAGGTATCCGCCATCGAGATCCATTACAGGTGCGTCCGGGTGGGTCGGGTCGTCCACATAGTAGGCCAGCGGCTCGTACTTTACGCCGTCATACACCCCGATCAGGGAGAGGGTGTCGAAGTCGTAGTTGTCGGTCACGAGGTTTTTTGAGAAGTCCACCCGCATGTGCTGTCGTTCATGCCAGGGGCGATCGACGTCGTTCTCCAGGAGGACGTTGATCTTCTCTCCGGTTGTGCTGTTGTAGTCGTAGACGATGTCGAAGTGCTTCTCGATGGCGAACGCGGCCACCACGATGCCCTGGTCGGTCTTGTCGCCGATCCCCCGGCCGTCGGTGCCCTCGATCCGCTCGTAGGCCAGGCGGGCCAGAAGCAGGTCTTCAGTGATCTGCCAGCGGATCCGGGCCAGGCGCTGTGCGTCCGAGGAGGTGAACAGGCTCGGGCTATGCTCACCGAAGCCAACGTCGACCAGGGTTGCCTGGGTCCAGAACTCGGGGTTGTCTGCTGGATCAGTCAGATCCTCACCGACGAAGAAGGTCTTGTCCAGCGCAAAGGGCTGCACTTGGTCGATGGGATCGCGCTCAGCGGCGCAGCCGGCCGCCAGGGCCAGCAGGACAATGGACCAGGGCCACCATGGTGCATGGGTACGGATCATCGGCTTCCTCCTGTGGAGACACGATAGTACCCCCTGCTGTGCTTTGGGGGAAGCCGTTCCGACCACTTCCAATCTAACTTGAGAGGGGCTAGACTGACGTCATGAAACACATCTTCATCATGATTTTGTCAGGGGCCCTCTTGGGTATTCTCGGGTGCGACGGCGACGGCGGAGGTGAGCCGGGCCCGGTCTGCACCCCTGGAGAGTTCCGGTGTGACGGCGGGGCTCTTCAGCGTTGCCTGTGGTCCGCCACGGGCTGGGACGCGGTCGAGGACTGCGCGGCGGGCTGCGAGGAGGGGGCCTGTCTGCAGACCTGCGAACCCCTCTGCGCGGGCGCGACCTGCGGCAGTGACGGATGCGGAGGCACCTGCGGCGACTGCTCCGGCGGATCGACCTGCCACGAGGGGACCTGCTGCAAACCCAAGTGCAAGGGGAAGGCCTGCGGAACGGACGGGTGCGGAGGTTCTTGCGGGCTCTGTTTGGAGGGGCAGGGTTGTCTCGACGGCGCGTGCCTGGAGGGCGGCACCTGCACGGACTGCGCGGCCTGGCAGACATGCGAATGGGGCGGATGTCGGAATCCGGATTCCCTCGGAGAATGCTCCCTCGGCGGCGACGCGCTGGCGGAAGACTGCGCCGGCCACGATGAGGTGGGCTGTTGTGGCGGCGATGACCTCTACTACTGCGGATTCGGCGCCGAGGAATGCCCGGCGGACATGGAGACCTGCCTCTGCTTCCTTCCCTGCGGGATGGGGGGCTGGACCTGCGGTTGGGGTGGCGACTACTTCCTCTGCGACGAGCCCCCGGCCGCTGCGCCGCCGGACGGGAATCTCATGTGCGAGTGGTACCCCTGTGAGGCGAGCTGTGATGGTAAGGCCTGCGGCGGCGACGGCTGCGGCGGCGACTGCGGAGAATGCGGCGAGGGTGAGATCTGCGATGAGGGCGCGTGCGTGGCTGGCTGCGAGGAATGCGGCGGGATCACCTTCGACGGATGCTGCGACGGCACGCTCTCGGTCTATTGCGATGCCGGGGAATTGGTGATCGTCGACTGCGGTGAGGACGGCTGCGGCTGGCTCGAGGAGGATGGGTGGTACGACTGCGGCGGCGTCGGTGAGGATCCGAACGAGGTGCTCCCCCGGGACTGTATCGGTGGATACAACTATCCGATCGGCTGCGGCGGCAAGGAATGCGGAGGCGACGGCTGCGGAGGCAGCTGCGGAGAATGTGACGAGAGCTGCACCTGCCTCAACGGACGATGCATCAACTGCAACTGATCTTCTTTTGATATCGAGGACGCCATGAAGCAGAAGACACATACATGAGTTAGCGCTCGGCCCACGTCATCCTTGAGCAACTCAACCGGCGTTGCCGGTCGACTCAAGGT
>CAZNWW010000710.1:0-496 GCA_964576155.1 uncultured Myxococcales bacterium
GGGCCGTGACCGCCGGTCTGCTTCTGGTGCTTGTACTCGGTCTTGACCTGGCGGGAGATTGCCTCTCGATAGGCGACAGACGGGATCCCGACCTCACAGTCCACCGAGAAGTCCGTCCGAAGGCGGTCCACCAGGATCTCGAGGTGAAGCTCTCCCATCCCCCCGAGGACCAGGTCCGAGGTCTCCTCGTCGTGGGCCACGGTGAAGGAGGGGTCCTCCATCGCCAGCCGGGACACGGCCTTGGCCAGCTTCTCCTGCTCCTTCTGGCTGCAGCCCTTCACCCGTACCCGGATCACCGCGGCGGGGATCTCGATGGACTCAAGAAGGAGCGGCGAGTCCGCGTCACAGAGCGTGTTCCCGGTGATGGTCTTCTTCAGCCCCACCAACGCGACGATGTCCCCGGCCTCGGCCGAGGTGATCTCCTGTCGCTCTCGAGCCCGGATCCGCATGATCCGGCCGATTCGCTCCCGATGGCCCCCCGTGCTGTTGAGGACGT
>CAZNWW010000710.1:506-2567 GCA_964576155.1 uncultured Myxococcales bacterium
CGCTCGAAATGTGCCCGGAGTAGATCCGGATGAAGGTCTGCTGTCCCACGTAGGGATCGTGGATGATCTTGAAGGCAAGGGCAGAGAACGGATCCGAGTCCCTGGGATACCGGCTGTGGGTCTTCGTCGGGTCGTCCAGGTCGGTGCCCACCACGGCGCCGGCCTCTACCGGCGACGGCAAGTAGTCCACCACCGCGTCCAGGAGGAGCTGGACCCCGCTGTTTTTGTATGCGGCCCCCGCAAAGGCCGGCACGATGAGCATCCGCTCCACCGCGTGGCGGGTCACCCGCTGGATCTCCTCCGCAGAGATCTCGGCGCCCTCCAGGTAGGCCTCCATGAGGTCGTCGTCGAACTCGGCCAGGGCTTCGAGGAGCTCCTTCCGCGCTGCGGCCACCGCCTCTGCGACATCATCAGGGATGGGGACCTCGGTGCGCTCGTAGCCCTCGTAGCACCAGGCCTGCAGGTCCACGAGGTCGACCACGCCATAGAACATCCCCTCTTTGTCCGTGAGGGGATACTGGTAGGCCACCGCGTTCGCGTCGAGGACGTCCCGCATGGACTGGACAGTGCCCTGGAAATCCGCGCCGGCGCGGTCCATCTTGTTCACGAAAGCGATACGAGGAACCCGGTGGAGGTCAGCTTGGGACCAGACCTTCTCCGACTGGGGCTCTACGCCGCCCACCGCGCAGAACACCGCAACCATGCCATCAAGAACCCGCAGCGCCCGCTCGACCTCGAGAGTGAAGTCCACGTGCCCCGGGGTGTCGATGAGGTTGATGTTGTGATCCCGCCAGTTGCAGGAGATGGCGGCGGACGCGATGGTGATGCCTCGCTCCTGCTCCTGCTTCATGAAATCCATGGTCGCGGCGCCATCATGGACCTCGCCGGTCTTGCGGATCACCCCGGCGAGGAACAGGACCCGCTCCGTGACCGTGGTCTTCCCCGCGTCGATGTGGGCAGCGATACCGATGTTGCGTGTGTCTGAGAGGCTGCTCATGCCTGCTCCCGACGCCGGAGCGACGAAGGGAACGGCGCATCATGCGGATCGCCGGGGTCTGAGTCAAGGAAGGAATGTGATGGGGGCGCTATACAGCTTCCAATCCTGGTATTGACACCGCGTCGGCCCCTGGATAACATCGCCCGGCCTTGGGAGAGGTGCCCGAGTGGCCGAAGGGGCACGATTGGAAATCGTGTGAACCGTAAGGTTCCGAGGGTTCGAATCCCTCTCTCTCCGCTGTCGTCGGCGGATCATTGGATCCGGCGGCGTTTCTGGTCGGGGTCCTGCGACGGGCGGGCCGGACAATCCGTCAGGTCCGGAAGGAAGCAGCGGGCCCGTTCTTCCCGTGTGCAGGGCCCTGGCCACCTTTTTTTAGAGACCGTCGAACCATAGGTAGACCATGGCGTACTTGGCTCTCGCCCGGAAGTATCGTCCCCAGGTCTTCGACGACATCATCGGTCAGGACCACGTCACCCAAACCCTGAAGAACGCAATCGTGGCGGACCGGATCCACCATGCGTACCTCTTCACCGGGATCCGTGGCGTGGGCAAGACCACTGTCGCTCGTGTCCTTGCAAAAGCCCTGAACTGTGAACACGGACCAGCGGTGACACCGTGCAACGAGTGCACAGCGTGTACCGAGATCACTCGGGGCGCCTCGATGGACGTGCTGGAGATCGACGGCGCGTCCAACCGGGGCATCGATGATGTCCGTGAGCTGCGCGAAACCGTCCGCTACAGCACCGCGCGGGAGCGCTTCCGTATCGTCATCATCGACGAAGTGCACATGCTCACGGAGGCTGCATTCAACGCATTGCTGAAGACGCTGGAGGAGCCGCCGGCCCATGTGCGGTTCATCCTCGCCACCACCGACCCCCAGAAGGTCCCTGCCACGATCATGTCCCGGTGCCAGCGCTTTGACCTCCGCAGGGTGGATGCCGGCACCCTGGTGGCACACCTGGAGCGCCTCTGCAAGGCCGAGGACCACGATGTCGATGAGGACGCGTTGCGGACGGTGGTGCGCGAGTCCGGCGGCAGCGTTCGGGACGCGCTGAGCCTCCTGG
>CAZNWW010000711.1:0-2560 GCA_964576155.1 uncultured Myxococcales bacterium
TAGTAGCACCGCCCGTCGAGCGCATCCGGGAGGATCCCTACTGGAACGCCACGCCCCCCGCGGACGGGGTGCCTCCATGGACCCCTAGTCCCCTTGTCGGCACCGGAGACCGCTGGGAGCACCTGGAGGGGGATCGTCACGTACAATGGTGGAAGGACGCGCTGGATACCGAAACGCCCCTCAACGCTCACGCAATGTGGATCACTCGTGATTGGGAGCCGTCCTGGTTCGGTCGCTACGAACTCCAGACCTTGCACGACGCCGGCCTTACGCCCGTCCTCATCTTCTACTACTTCGGCGACGACATCAGCCGAATGACCGTCACCGCCCACTACGATCGATACCGGGAGTGGCTCCAGACGGTGCTCGGCCACCTGTCCGGTGAGATCCCGGTTCTGGTAGTCCTCGAGCCGGAGTTCAACAACGTCCCCCCCAACGGGGACGCCCACGTGAAGGCCTGGGCCCCCTTCGCCGAGTTGATGATCCGCAGCGCAGCCGAGGTGCGCAGATTCCTGCCCGAAGCTCATGTCGGGATCTGCCCCGGCGACTATCGCTCATATGATCTCTGGGGGGTCCTCGGGCCCATCTCCCGGCACATGGACTTCCTTGCGTTCCAAGAGCTCTGGGCCTCCACTCAGCAGAACTGGATGAACGAGCACTACCAGGACGTCACCGGGTTCGCCCTCCTCTTCACTACCTACCTCCGGGTCGTCTACGAGCGCCCCGTCCTCCTCGCCTACCTCGGGGTCTCAAGCTACAGCGAAGGTGCGAAGAGCGACTGGGAAGAGGTCCAGGCCAAGGTCTGGCGCGATCTCACGGACGACATCGACCGATTCAGGGCCAACGGGCTCTTCGGAGTGCTGGCCTTTGCGTGGTACGATGACCCGTTGCACAGAGGGTACTTCGGACCGGCGGAGACCCGCTGGGGGCTCGTGGAACGCACCGGACGCCGCAAGCCGGCGTTCGATGAGTTCGCTCGCCTCGCCCGCAGACTGCTCCGCTGAGGAGAGTCCATGATCAGAACCGCCGCTTCGTGCTTTGCGTTCCTGGCCTTGTTAGTCGGCGGCGGGGCTGCTCGCGCAGATGACCCTTTCGCTAATCTCCCATCTCCCAGCCGACCTTCCACCCCGACAGATCGTGGCGACCGAATCCGCCTCCCATACCGACCGGCACCGGAGGCGCCCGAGCTTGCACCCCGCTTTCCCCCGACGGTGGAGCCTCGCACCGGCTCGACCAGCGTCGCCCTACCCCTCCCGGCGATCCACACATCTCCCGCGGACGATGACGTGGGCACAGACACCGTCCCGGCAGAGCTCTACCAGCCCACGGCGGAGGCCCCGCCGCCCCTCCCTGTCCTCGTCGCTTCAGGATCCCCGGCGGCACCGATCCCGGTGCTCGAAGTTACCGCCGACGTCGACGCCGGGTACCCGGACGTCCAGGCTGCGCTTGCGTCCCCCGCGGTCACGCCCGCCGGGACCCTGAAGCTCTCCGTGGTCGTCCGATCTGCGCAGGGAAAGCCGAGGACAGCAGGTCTGACCGTCACAGGGATCTCCGAGGGGACAGATGAGATCTTCTTCCAGCGGGGCAACATCTTCACCGACTCGGCGGGACGACTCACCCTCTCCGTCCAGGTCCCTGCGCAGGAGGGCTTCTACCGCCTCTACATCGCCGCAGCGGACGACGACCTCGGGGTCGCTGTGACCGATCTGCGGGCCTGGGTCAGGGTCCCCCTGGCCGTCCGCGGCGAGTTGCCGCCTTTCAGCCGGGTCGGAGACAGCTTCATCGTCGGTGCTGTGGTCCGCAATCGCGCCCACGAATCCCGTGAGATCCTGGTCCGAGTCCGCTCCAACGGAGCGGAGGTGGCGTCCGACCACATCCCCATCACCCTGGCCGCCGGCGAGGAGCGACGAATCCGCGTGGACGGGGCCACACCCCTCCCTGGAGATGCCGTTTTCCAGGTCGCCGCAGCGACCACGTCCTCCGCTCCCGAGCGAGCCCTGGTCCACCAGACCGTCACGGTGCCCGTGCGTCCTTGCGTGCCCCCAGGCCGCGTTACGGCCTATGGCATCGTCGACAACGCGCTCCGCGTTCCCTTCTTTCAACCTGAGGGCCTGTGTCCCCACACCGGGGGAATCGAGATCTCCGTCGCGCCGGATCCTCAGTTGATCCTCACCGATGCGCTCCTCCACTTGTTTGAGCAGGACACCGCGGCGGACGGCACTGATGTCCTCGCATCGCGAATCCTCTCTCTGGCCGCGCTCGACGGATCACGCCGACGGGTCCCGATCTCCATGCTCCCCCCGGAGCTTCGAGAGGCAGCATCAATCGACGTCGTGGCAGGAGCGCTTCTGGGGCACCAACTCGAGGACGGGGGCTTCTCTCCTCGACCAGGCACGCTTCGCAGCGACCTCTCCACCAGCGCCTGGTGCGCTACTGCCCTTGTCGCCGCACGAGACGCCGGCGCACCGATCCCGACAGGATCCACGGAGCGCCTGGCCGAGTTCCTCTCCGGGGAGCTCGGTGAGCCCGAGGCAGGGACGCCGGACCCGGGCCTGCGGGC
>CAZNWW010000712.1:0-2558 GCA_964576155.1 uncultured Myxococcales bacterium
CACTGAGGAGCCCCCCGCTGACACTGAGGAGCCCCCCGCTGACACTGAGGAGCCCCCCGCTGACACTGAGGAGCCCAACCTTGGCGCCTGCCTGAACGCAGATGACGGCGCGATCCTCGGTCCCGACGATGGTGCGTCAGTGACCGCTGCGGCCACCGACTGCGCGATGGGCTGCATCGCGGAGCCGGATCTCGAGGGCATCATCGCCTGCGCGAACCCCTGCGTGATCGACGCAACGGGCCTCACCGAGGGCTGCGCGGCGTGCTACACGGGCATCATCGGGTGCACCTTCGTGAACTGCCTGGCGCTATGCGCGGCGGATCCCGACTCCGAGGCGTGCAGCACCTGCCAGACAGAGGCCGGCTGCTATACCACCTTCTACGAGTGCACGGGCCTCGAGGCGCCTGAATAATCGCCCCGACCAGCGGACGACCTACAACGCCTCACTGACCGAGTCCGGCAACAGCTGGGCGGACAGTGGGGTGCCTGCCGCACCCTGCGCAGCTTCGACCAACTGATCAGAACAGCCAGAAATCCGCCAGCCACGTTTGCAGATCTCCCACCGGGCGGCCACGCTCGGCGACGCCTTCCCGAAGTTGATCCATCACCGCCGGCAGCAGCAACGGATCCCTGGGTGTATCCAGATCCATGGAGTCCAGCGCGTCGAGGCGTTCGGTGAGGATGTCCCGGTGCTGGGTCCACGCGGTACGGAGGAGATCGGGCCAGGTGATGGTCACGCCCGGCGGGAGGGTGACGGTGAGGGGCTTCAAGGTGCCTTGGAGCCTCACCTCGACAACTGGAAGCGGAAGATCGTTCGCCCTACTCCGCTCTTCGAGCTTCGAAGGGTCTTCGACTGACTTCGGAACCTGGAGGGTGTCGAAGGGGCCGAAACGCTTGAATTTGTCTGCGCCGGGGTCCGAAGCTTCGGGGAAGCCCCTGCGGGTGCGAAAGGAAACAGCGAGGTGCTCCCCCCAGGGGTGGCGGTCCAGATAGTCCTTCGTGATCTCGGCGGTCTGGGGAGTCCTGGTCGCCTCCTGCGCCCTTCGGGCTTGGTCCCGGCTCGGACCGGAATTGGGGGTGCCCCAGCGCTCCTCCGCGGTGTCCCGCTCGAGCTTCAGCCAGCCGGGGGGCGGACGATAGGCCTTGCTCATCTCGAAGCGGTGGCGCAGGTGCAGGCGACCCCGCTGCAGATAGGGGTCCAGCTTCTCGTCGAAGATCTTTAGGCGCAGGGCGCCCGCCTTGTCGCGGATTGTCCGGAGGGCTGCGCTCAGCGCACCGTCGAGGTCGGGTGTGCGGTCTTCCGGGAGGGGGCCCGTGAGCGCAGCCTCTGTTGTCACCCTGAGGAGGAGCGCGTCGAAGGCGAGGGAGCCGTGGTCCGTGCCGGCCATGTGGTTCACCAGGGAGAGGCGCTCTCCCGGTTCCGCCGGGAGGGAGTCGCTGCGGACCATGGAGACGAAGCCCAGCGGGCCTGGTGTGGCGAGGTCGGGCTTTTGCTCTATCTCCTGGATCGGGTATCGGGAGTGATCGCCGCGGCTGGGGAGTTGGTCGCCGTACCAGCGGAGGATCCGGGATTCGAGGGTGGCGCCGGCCTTGAGGTCCTTCGGCTGCGCTGCGCTTCGCTCAGGATGACGGGGAGAGTCGTCGGTCGTCGCGGTCGCTGAACTCCCCAGCATCCCCAGACACACTGCCACCGAAGCAGCAGTCTTCAACGCTCCCGGGATCTGCCAGACATCTTTGAAACATTGCTCCCCTCGGCGTCGCTGGAGCCAGCAGCCCCCCTGACAGGCCGGCGCGTAGTCGCAGCCCTCGCAGCGGCCCTCGGGGCTCCAGCTCCGGAGCTCCTGAAATCCTTCTGCCCAGATCTCCATGAGGGGACGATCGAGTACGTTCCCTGCGCTCGCCCCGCGGTCCATGGTGGTGCAGGGGACCACCTCGCCGTCGGGGAGGACCACGCACATCGCCCGGCCGGCGCCGCATCCAAGAGGGAGATCTCGCACCATGGGCTCCCACTCACCGCAGTAGCCCAGCTCGTCGGCCATGGAGACCGGAAAGACGCTCCGTCGGCGGGCCGTGAATCGGAGGATGCCGTCCAGGTCCCGGCGCCGGAGCGCAAGGTCGTTCCGTCCTTCCGCCCGGCCCTCGGGCACCAGGAGATGGAGGCCCCACGCCTCGGCCCCGGAGGCTGCCACCTCGTGGAGGGTGCGGTCCAGGTGTCGCAAGTTCCGTCGGGTGACCGTGGTCCCCGCGGTGACGGTGCAGCCGTCAAGGGACGAGAACCACCGTATCGCGTCCAGGGCGCGCCGGTGCGCGCCGTCCACCCCGCGGAACGCGTCGTGCACCGCAGCCGGCCCGTCCAGACTCACCGCGACGAAGCCGGGCGGATGGCGCTCGATGGCTCGCCGCTGAGTAGCGTCCGGGCTCCAGGCCGTGTTGAGGCTCCAGGAGATCCCACGGGTCCCGAGGTCCTCCACCAGCTTCGGCAGGTCACCTCGGGCCAGGGGCTCGCCCCCGGTGAGGAGCAGCTCCTCGACCCGGTTGTTCGCCACGCCATCCAGGGC
>CAZNWW010000713.1:0-2556 GCA_964576155.1 uncultured Myxococcales bacterium
GCGGCGCCGTCCACGGTGGTAGCCTCCTGGCATACGAAGCCGTCGGGACAGGCATTCCCTGCGACGCACCCGCCGCCGCAGAAGCTCCCCTTCCCATCTCCGTGATCGAGGCATGGCGACTGGGTTCCTCCGACCCCCGCGCAGTCCGCCGACGCGGCGCAGGGCTTGCAGAGACTCGGAAAATCGGAAACACAGATGTAGACCACGTCCGGGTTCGCGCCTGCGACCTGTTGGCATGACCAGCCCTCGGGGCAGTCCTCCTGGCAGGTCTGGGTGCAGACCCCGTCTCCAAGGTGGTTCACGCACCACCCCGAGAGGCACTCCTCATTCACCGAGCAAGGCTCGCCGAAGCAGCCCTCTCCCCCTTCGCAGGCGGGGACCGAGTCATCGGCCGCGTCGGCCGCCGTGTCAGCATCAGATACCCGATCAGAACCAATATCCCCTTCGACCAGATCCGGATCCGATCCCACAACATCCACGCCAGGACCCAGGTCCAAAACCATGTTCTGAAGCCCCGACTCGTTACAGCCGAGCATAGCGACACAGACGAAGAGAACCCAGATCAGCGTCTTCATTCTTCCAATCCTTGAGACAAAAAAAATAGCTTCTGACTCTACATATTCTAAGGCTCAAAGCCACCAGCTTCAACCACACCCAGTCCCAAGGCCTCAGCAGTTGCAAGCGCAGTTGAGGTGGCAGGCGGGGTGCGTGTAGGTCCCGCTGGGCGTGGAGTTGTCGGCGCCCCAGTTGGTGTTGTTATCCGTGGAGGAGCACTCCACGGAGATCCAGTTGTTGCCGTTGCTCTTCCCCGGCCAGAAGTGGAACCCGACGGTGTTGCCGGCGTGCCTGGAGCCCTGCACGTCGAAGCCACAGTGGGATCCGCAGAGCGAGTTGCAGGACTGACCGAGGCTGCCGGTGTACCAGCACCCGCCATTCCACTGCCAACCCCCGCAGCTGCTCTCGTTCTGACAGGTGGAGCTGCAGCCGTCGCCGCTGTTGGTGTTCCCGTCGTCACATTGCTCTCCGGCCTCGGTGGCTCCGTTGCCGCAGCAGGGGCTTATCGCCGTGTACACACAGCCCTGCCCCGGCTGGCACGAGTCCGACGTGCATTGGTTCCCGTCGTTGCAGGAGAGGCCGCCCGAACCCACGCAGGCCCCGTTGGCACACACGTCCAGGGTGGTGCACGGGTTCCCATCGTTGCATCCGGCGGTGTTGTTCGTGTAGACACATCCGGTATCGGTGTTGCAGGAGTCGTCGGTGCAGACGTTCCCGTCGTTGCACGAAAGTGACCCCGAACCGGAGCAGGCCCCGCCGGCGCATGTGTCCACGGTGGTACATGCGTTCCCGTCGTCACACGGCACGGCGTTGTTCTGGAATACGCAGCCGACACCGACATCACATGAGTCGTTCGTGCAGACGTTCCCGTCATTGCATTGCAGGGTTGCGGTACCCACGCAGTTGCCGCCGGAGCAGACATCCACGGTCGTGCACGCGTCTCCGTCGTCGCACGGCGCGGCGTTGTGCGTGTAGATGCATCCGACCTGGGGCTGACAGGAGTCGGTGGTACAGACATCCCCATCGCCACAGTCCTTCGCACCCCCCGGGAGGCAGACACCGCCCCCGCACTGATCTCCCAGGGTGCAGAGGTTACCGTCGTCACAGGCCACGGTGTTGGGGTTGTTCACGCAGCCGGTCTCGGGATTGCAGGAGTCGTCGGTGCAGGCATTCCCGTCGTCGCAATCCGTTGCACCGAGTCCGGTGCAGGGGAGATCATTGTTGTCGTGCTGGCAGCCCTGCGCAGGGTCGCACCAGTCCGTGGTGCAGACGTTCCCGTCATTGCAATCTTCGGTCCCACCATAAACACAGGCGCCGCCGGCGCAGTGGTCGCCCGTGGTGCATGCGTTGCCGTCGGAGCACGTGGCGTCGTTGGGATCGTGTTGGCAATCCCCCTCCTCGTCGCAGCTGTCATCGGTGCAGGGGTTGTCATCGTCACAGTTCATGGGCCCGCCGGGGAGGCACTCACCGTCCGTGCACGCGTCGTTGAGAGTGCAGGGATCCCCGTCGTCGCAGGCACCGGAGACGTCCTCGTTCGCGCAGCCGCCTTCAGGGAGGCAGATGTCCTTTGTGCATGGATTGCCGTCACCACATTCCAGGCTGCCCGTTCCCTGGCACACGCCACTTGCGCAGGTATCGCCGGTAGTGCAGGTGTTGAGATCGTCACAGGGCGCGGTGTTAGCGGTGTTGATGCAGCCCAAGACCGGGTGGCAGGAGTCATCGGTGCAGACATTCCCATCGTTACAGTCGATGAGCACGCCACCGCTGCACTCTGAGCCACCACAGACATCACCCGCGGTGCACGCATCGCCATCATCGCAGGGCACGATATTCGGCGTGTTGAGACAGCCTGACTCAGGCAAACACGAGTCCGTCGTACAGAGGTTCCCATCATCGCAATCCACCGCCCCGCCCGGGGTGCAGACGCCGCCGCCGCAGATGTCACCGGTGGTGCACGCGTTGAGGTCGTCGCAAGGCTCCTGGTTCTGCTCGTTCATACAG
>CAZNWW010000714.1:0-2550 GCA_964576155.1 uncultured Myxococcales bacterium
TACAATCCAGGGCTTACTTTCAGGAAACTTGTGACTAAGTTATTATCCGAATTAGCCCCAGAAAAACCAGGAGGGATGTTGATGTTCGAATCCAGAAATCAGAAGTTGGGCACCCTGACCCTGCTCACGATCTGTAGTCTGCTGCTGGCAGGGCCGGTGTGGGCCCTCGACATCGTCCCGACCAACGACGCGGACATCATGGCTGCCTCCATCGTCAAGGACGGCGTCAGTATCGTCAGCGCCTCCTAGGACGGTGCAGACGGCGCGTGTGGGACCTACATCGACGGACCACTTGGTATACCTGACGGCATCATCATGACATCGGGCGCGGCGCTCAACGCATTGCCCCCGAACAGCGATGAAGGAACCAGCACCCAGAACGGCGGTGGATCCGACGCACTCTGCAGCCAGCTCACCGCGCCCTTCGGATCGCAAGACGCAGCGCGTTTGGACATCGTGTTCGAGCTCGAGGCGGGCTTCGACGGCATCGACATGCAGTATCTCTTCGGGTCCGAGGAATACCCGGAGTACGTCGGCCAAGAATACAATGACTCTGTCGGAATCTTGAAGCCGGCATCAATGTTGCCCTCGACGGTCAGGGGAACACCATCAACATCAACGGCCCGTTCTTCAGCGGCGGCAGCGTGATCGCCGCAACCGGGACCGAGTATGATGGTTCGACGCCGAAGCTCACCAACGGTGCTCTCCTGGCGGCTGGCGAGCACACCCTCACCATCGTGGTCTGCGATGCTGGAGACTCCGCATATGATTCGGGAGCGTTCATCTCACTGCTCGGTGGTTGTAACGGGGCCTGTGACGAGATCCACTTCTGTGGTGACGGCGTCCTGGATTCCTTCGAAGCCTGCGACGACGGGAACAACGCTGACGGCGATGGCTGCGACAACTCCTGCCAGTTCGAGAACTGCCCCAGCGGCGCTGTGGACATTGGCGAGGGCTGCGACGATGGAAACGCCGTCCCCGGGGACGGCTGCAGCGTGGCCTGCCAGATTGAAGAGGGTTGGGACTGCGTCGAGCCTGTGGCCGTGTCCATCTGCGGTCCCATCTGCGGCGACGGCGAGATCGTTGGCGACGAGATCTGCGACGACGCAGGCAACAGCCAGACCTGTGACTCGGATTGCACCCTGGCAGACTGCGGCGACGGCTACACCAACACGACGGCGGGTGAGGACTGCGATGGCACCTCTGACTGCGACGATCAATGCAAGTTCCTGGCGGTCTGTGGAAACGGCATCGTTGAGGACGGCGAGGACTGCGACGACTCCGGCGAAAGCGCAGACTGCAACGACGACTGCACGGACACAGCCTGCGGCGACGGCAAGGTCAACCAGACCGCCGGCGAGGCCTGCGACGACGTTGGCGAGAGCGCTGATTGTGACCTTGACTGTTCCTTGGTGGAATGCGGCGACGGGACCACAAACGCGACCGCGGGGGAAGACTGCGACGACACCGGCGAGAGCGCGGATTGCAACGTTGACTGCACCGACGCCGACTGCGGCGACGCCAAGATCAACCAGACCGCAGGCGAGGCCTGCGACGACGGCGGTGAGAGCGCCGACTGCGACGCGGACTGCTCCGATGCCTGGTGCGGCGACGGAAACACGAACGAAACCGCGGGTGAAATCTGTGACGACGCAGGCGACAGCCAGACCTGTGACTCGGACTGCAGCCCCGCCGAATGCGGCGACGGGTACTTCAACGAGATTGCGGGTGAGTTTTGTGACGAGGGCGGCGAGACAGCGCTCTGTGACGCAGATTGCAGCCCCGTTGAGTGTGGTGACGGCACAGCGAATATTTCCGCTGGCGAGGACTGCGATGCGAGCGGTGAAGCCGCTGACTGCGACGAGGACTGCACTACTCCGATCTGCGCCGACGGCGTAATCAACGAAGCCGCCGGCGAGATCTGCGACGACGGGAACGAGACCGACGGCGACGGCTGCACCGCCTGCGTGGTGGACGACGCCTGGACATGCGTGGATGAGCCCTCCGACTGCTTCCCGGATATGGATGGCGACGGCATCCCGGATGACGAGGACCCGGATAAGGACGGCGATGGGGTGGACAACGACGGCCTCACCGACGACGAAGAGGATGCCCTGGGGACGATAATCTGCGATCCGGATTCTGACGGGGACGGCGTGCCCGACGGTGAGGAGGTCACCGAGGGAGATGACGGCTACGTGACGGATCCTCTCGATGGGGACATGGACGACGACGGTATCTCCGACGGTGATGAGATCAACGGTGAAGGTCCCCTCGACGGCTTCGGCCCCACGGACCCCACGGATTATGATTCCGATGACGATGGTCTCGGCGACGGCCTCGAGGTGGGTGTTGACGAGGTCGGCGATGACACCGGCGATGACTTCGTTCCGGACGCGGATCCTGACACGAAGACCGACCCCAACGACGCCGACTCCGACGATGACGGCCTCCTGGACGGCACCGAGGATGCCGACGGGGACGGCGCCGTGTCCGATCAGGAGATCGGCGGCACCGGAACCGAGGGCGCCGGTGAGACGGATCCGAATG
>CAZNWW010000715.1:0-2532 GCA_964576155.1 uncultured Myxococcales bacterium
TCTCGATGGTGAGGGTCCGCGGCATCTCCCAGTTCTGGGCGACGATGCCGAAGTTGACCTGGTCCGCCGGGATCAGCTTGATGGAAGGCGCGTCGATGTTCCCGTAGATCGGGATGTTCACCAGCATCTCGTCTGCGTCGTTGCTCTTGATGACGAAGCCCCCGATGGGATCGGATGTCGGCTCGAAGAAGGTCTGTGGGTTCCAGGACACGGCGACCTTCTGGCTGGCCCCCGGAGCCACGGTGAAGGGGAGGGCCGGGGAGTCGGCCAGGGCGAGGTCGTCGTTCCCGGGCTGGGAGAAGTACAGATCAGCGATGTTCAGGTCGTGCTGCCCCATGTTGTAGATCATCACATCCACGGCCTCGGTGTCGCCCTTGACCACCCAGCCGAACTCGATCTTGGCCGGCGAGACGTTGATCTCGGGGCCGACCTCCTGGCCGTGCATCGGGACCTCGAAGAGGGATTGGATACCATCCTCCTTGATGGCGATGACCAGGAATCCGTCGTCCCCATCGAAGCCGGTGGGGGTGTAGGCCACGTCCGTGGTGAGCTCCTGATTCGCAGTGAGGACCACCGGTAGCTCAGGCTTGTAGGTGACGGCGAAGTCCAGGCTGGAGCCGATCTTGACGAAGATGTTCGCTATCTCGATGTCCTTGGAGAGGTTGGTGATCGTGACGGTCTCGATGTGGGCCTGCCCGCCGAGGACGTCACCGAAGTGCATCGGGTTCGGCGCAATTACGATGTCCTCGTTGCTCGCGCCGACGGTGATGGGGATGGTGAGGGTCGGCTTGGAGGCCGCGTTGCTCTTTACCACCAGCGCAGTCGGCTCGGCGACGAGGGAGACCGGTACATAGGTTACCTTGATGGTGTCGCTGGTGCCCTGCGACATGGTGGTTATCTGCGGGCCCGTGAAGGTGAAGGGCGCGCCGGAGTCCTGGATGAAGACCTCGTAGATGACGAGGTCGTCGCCGGCGCCGACGTTCTGCAATTCCACGTCGATGGTCTGGGTCTGTCCCGGCGGGATGGGATTGAAGGCCAGGGATGGTGGGGCCGCCTCGATCTCCGGGAGCGTCTCTGACTGGAACCCCCCGGGTCCGTCGCCGGAGGAGTCGCCCCCGCAAGCATTGAAGAACAGGGCGACGCAGGCAGTCAAGGTCAAGGCGACCAATCTCTTCATCGGGGGGCCTCCGGAATCAAATGTCAGAGAAGGGGAGGGGGGATCAGTCCTAGAAGAAGAAGGGGTTCTGGTAGTTCGGAGTGATCTTGTACTGGTCGAATTCCATGACTACCTGGACCTTGCCCGAGGGCCACTCGATCGTGCAGACCTCCCACATGTCGGTGTCCACCAGCTTCACATCCGGAACCTCGAAGACCAGCTGGGAGTAGATGTACACCCGAACCGTCGCATAGGACGCCCCGTAGCCGTGGTCGTTCCAGTAATGGACGCCGACCTTGTAGAGCACGTCCTTCTCGGGGATGTTCAGGTTGATGTTCTCCGGACCCGCTCCGTCGGTGTCGTCACGATCGAGGCCGGGGTTGTCATCGATGCTCGGGTCAAAGCTGCCCCACTCCGGGTGCGCGTTGAACCAGAAACAGTCGAAGGGCTGGTCGAACCAGCCGTCGGGCTGTCCGTCGCCGTCCAGGTCCGGACCGCCGGCCCAGGGGTGGGTGAAATGGAGATCCAGATCAGAGCCGGCCTCGGGGCCCTCGTCGGTCTCGTCCGGATCCTCGGGGGTGTGCCACAGCAGCTCGATGTGGATGGCCTCATCGGGGATGACGACCACCTCAAAGGTGTCGGGCGCGCACGAGGGGACGTTCTGCTCGTCGAAGACGGTGAGGTTGTAGGTGTACTTCCCTGCAACATTCACTTCGAAGGTGGGGTTGGGGAAGGTGTTGGACGGGATGAAGACCGACTGGGAGCCCAGGGGCTGCTCCACGGACCAGTCCCACTTGGCGATGGTGCCGGTGGCCGCGTAGCTCTGGTCGCCGTAGAGGTGCAGCACGGTCTGCGGGATCACCTCGTTGCCTTCGGCGCATTGGATGACAGCAGTGGGGCAGAGGACCAGGGCGCCGAACCCGCTCACCTCGACCTCCTTGGTCTGGTAGAACGAGTTGTTCCCGATGACGAGGACGCCCAAGTCTGGGATCGGGTTGCCGTTGATGTCCGTGGGGTTCTCCTCGTCGGGAACGAACTCCACGTTGACGGTCACGTCCGCGCCGATGGGCACGATGATTGGGTCGCCCGCCGCGGGCTCGTGATCGAGGGGACTCGTTTCCACCGTAAAGTCAGAAGAGGAGTCGTTGGTGAAGGCGATGTCGTGCAGCTCGAGGGGCGCGTCACCACAGGAGGAGATCACCAACGGCAGCGTCGCCAGGTCGCCGATCTTCTTACCGCCGAACTTCACCTGCTGCGGGTTGACCGCGATGCAGGGACCCGTCTGGTTGCCCTTGATGAGGACGGTGGTCTCGGGGTTGTCCTCGTCGTTGCTGAAGATGACCAGGATGCCGTCGGCCGTCTGGTCGGCCACCGGC
>CAZNWW010000716.1:0-2529 GCA_964576155.1 uncultured Myxococcales bacterium
CTCCGTGACGTCCTGCAGGGACAGGAGCACGTGCAGGTCATCGAGCCGCACTCCACCTTCGACGCTGCGCTGGTGGACGTGAACCTGGCCGAGTACGTGGGGAAGATGAACATCGAGGTCTACTACGATTCGGGGCCGCTCATTTCAGTGAGCGCCGCGGGGGAGGGGACCGCGGTCCACGCGGTCGGCCACATCGAGCAATGCAACGGCGGCATCTTCGACGACTGCCTCACCGATGTCCTGATCAACGAAGACCAGCCGGTGCTCCTGTCCTACGAACCCGGGGTCGGCTCCGGTCGGGTGATCTACTCAGGCTTCCACGTGGACGAGCAGGTCGACCAGGACGCGTACGACATGGTGATGTACTACCTGCTATTTCTGCTTTGAAGAGTCCTGGTCGCAGGCTCCCGGCTCGGATCGTACCAGATGCCTTCGAACCCGGGGCCAATCGAACAGCGGGCCCGGGTCGGTCTTGCGGCCGCGGGGCAGCGCTACCTCTTCGTGACCTACGACGTTCTCTGGCCTGATCGGATGCCGTGATCGGATCCCGTCGAGGAGGTCCAGGAGGACCACGTACTGGGGCTCGGTGTAGCCATCGTCGACGTCCGGCTCGTAGACCAGATCTATACCGATTGAGAAATCGTTGACCCGCTCCCGTGAGCCGAGGCAACTGACCCCGGAATGCCAGGCGCGCAGCCGCTCCGGGACCATCTGATAGAGGGTCCCGTCCCGGTCGATGACGTAGTGGGTGCTCGCAGGGTGCCCCGGGCGGGCGAGGAGCTCCAGGCTCTCGGCCAGGGGGAGGGCGGTGTAGTGGATGACGATCGCGTCGACCGCCATACCCGCCGGCCGCGGGCCGCAGTTGTCGGAGCGCCGCAGCCGCGCGCCCGGGTGGTCGACGGGCTCAGGCAAGCCGACCGCCTCCCAGGAACTCCCTCAGCACCGATCCGTCCGGGATAGTGGAGAGATCCGCCACAGGGAGGAAGTTGGTCAGGAGTCCGTGGACCCGCGCGGCCCGGGTGGCTGCGTCGCCCGGGGCCGGATCCTCCGCCAGGTAGGCACGGAAGAAATCCTCGGTCAGGGGGCGGTACCAGGCGAGCTCGTATGGGAACGCAGTGTTGATCACGAAGTCCGCGTCCCCCAGGAACGGGAGGATGTGCTTCTTTTCGGAGCGGCGCACGTAGTGCCAGTGCTCCAGGGTCATTCGGGGGCTCTTGGCCCGCTGGGTGCTATCCCGGACCATGCGGCGCAGCAGGCGGATGTCGGTCCACTGCACCCAGTGGTCGTCGACGTCCCGGAGCTGGCTCAGGGTCTCCAGGTAGACCCGGTACTTGAGCTCCCCGGGGATCTTCCCGGTGACCGGCCGGCTCAGACCGTGGAGGGTGTCGATGATCGCCAATTGCCCCTCGCGGAGCTGGAGCCGCGTGGTCTCCGAGGTGCGCCGGCCCGTGTGGAAGTCAAAGGTGGGCGTGTCCACCGGCCGTCCGGCGAGGAGCTCCTCCAGGTGCTCGTTGAGCAAGGGTAGGTCGATGGCCTCGGGGGTCTCGTAGTCGTAGTCTCCCCGCCGGTCCCTGGGCTGGTGGTCCAGGTCCCGAAAGTAGTTGTCCACGTTCACCGAGACCAGCTCCAGGCCTCGCCGGCCGAGGGCCTCGGAGAGTCGGTTGGTGGTGGTGGTCTTCCCCGAGGACGAGGGCCCGGCGACGATCACCAGGCGCACCGTGTCCGCGCGTCTGTACACGTCGTCGGCGAGGGCCTCGACCTCCATTGTGTAGCGGTCCTCTGCGGCGCGGACGAGGTCCGGGAGGCCGCCGGTCTGGATCACCTTGTTGAGCGCATTCACCGTGTGGCAGCCGTGATTCATGTTCCACACGAGGGTCTCCCACAGGATCCGGTATGGGATCGGTCCGTGGGCCGCGCGGGAGCGCCCGAGGCCCTCCTCCCGGGCCGCGCGCCGGCCCTCCCTGTAGACGATGAAGGCCCGGGCCGACGCCACGTGGCCCGCGGTGATCAGGACCTCCTCGATGGTGTCCTGGATGGTCTCCACCGGGATCGGTGAGCCGTCTCTGTGCCGCTCCTCCAGGAGGGAGACCACCCGATCCGACAGGCGCCCTGCCCGGCCCGGGTTACGGCCCCCGACCGACGCGGCGGCCTTGTAGACCGCGAAGGTGATTCGTTCCTGGTCGAAGGGGATCAGGGTCCCGTCCCGTTTCTCGATCCGGTTCAGGGTCGTCTTCATTCACAGGTTGCGGTGGGGACGCCCCCGTCGACGTACTCCACGCAGTCCATGTCCAGCTGGGTGCAGTCGTACACCGACACCGAGAGGCCCCCGGAGCAGGCATAGAGGAGGTCACCGTAGCACGCGCCGTCGCCGTCGAAGTCGTTGCAGGAGGTCCAACCCGCGCCTTCGCATTCTTCATCCTGGCACAGGTAGCCCGGCCCGCAGCTCCCGCAGTACGCGCCGCAGCCGTCCGGGCCGCACTCTACCTCTTCACAGTCGGGGTCGCAGTCCGGGGCCAGACAGAGGTACTT
>CAZNWW010000717.1:0-2524 GCA_964576155.1 uncultured Myxococcales bacterium
TCCCAGTGGGGGAAGAGGGATACAGTGCCGAGCGCTAAATGTTGCGTTAAAGATCCTTCCGCACCGTACTCAGCCACGGCAACGTGCATGGCGGGGCTATCGCTGCCGGCCACCCGGGTGCAGGGTCAATCTTGTGGGGATACCTCACGGTCCGGCCCTTTGCGTTCTCGTGGTTCAAAACGTGATCCAAGGTCCGGCCCGGGTGGCCCCAAGAGTTCATTGTGCTGTCCGACGCACGCACAGCGGGACTCCCCGTGCGAAGGTAGTGCACCGCACTTGTCGGATAGCGCTGCTGCGGGTACGACCGGTGCGCGCTCGTACCTTGCGTGTCATCCGAAGTCCGACGGAAAAGCTCGTCCCGTCCGACCCGATCCTCGACATAGCGCTAGACTACCTCTCCATGGGTCGGGCGCTCCGGATGCAGACTTTGGAGCAGGGAACGGGCGACTTTGATTCGGCCCGGGGTCATCTGAACCAGGCCGTGACGGGCCTGCGGCAGGCGGGTGGTCAAGATGACTTGCCACGAGGCCTGCTGGCCCGGGCCGAGCTGTTCAGGACCACCGGGGAATTCGGAAAAGCGCAGCGGGATCTCGGCGAGGTCTTGTCTATCGCGCAGCGCTCCGGGATGCGGCTGCATCTTGCAGATTACCACCTGGAATCAGCGCGGCTGCACCTGGCCATGCGTCGAGAGGCCGATGAAGGGAATCATCGTGAAAAGGCCCGGGTGCATCTCGATGCGGCCGGGAGCCTCATCAAAGAAACCGGCTACCGCCGGCGGGATGGAGAGGCGGCGGAGTTGGAGGCGGCGCTGGAGGGTACTTGACCTGGCGTTTGGTTTTGCCTCGATGCCGAGATCGGACAGGGCACCCGAGTTTCTGGACATCTGGACCGAAGGCCTCGGTTCAACGTGGTCGCTTGAGGAGCTCTCCCACAGGGGAATCGGGGCGGGACGCCCCTCCCACAGGGCTGACTCTTAGTCATATCTCCGTATCTATGCGACATCATTATTGTTTATTGGTAGCTGCAAAGCGCCCCCATCGCCCTTCGGGCACTTCCCCCCTGGAGGGGGAAGGGGGATACAGTGCCAAGAGCAACGAAGGCCCTCCGGATCCCAACCGCAACCCACATCACCACAACTCTGTATCTTCCTCCCCGTCCAGAGGGGAGGTGCCCGAAGGGCGGAGGGGACGCGATGTTGCAACGAATTAAAGTCCCTGGCGACCGCAAGAAGAGAGGTCGTCGATAATCAGCCGCTGATGCGGTGGTGGTTCCCGCTGAGAAGTGATCAAGAGTCAGCCCGCAGGGCAGGGGAGAGAGATTTCTAGAAGTTGACCCTCAGGTTCACGCCTACGTCGACGAGCTGGTAGGGGCGAGCTATTGGTAGCGACATGGCCGTGTCGGTGACGGGATCTGTGAAGGGGATCTCGTCGAAGCCGAAGCGGAATTCGCCGCCTTTACTGCCCATGTGGCCTTGCACGTAGGTCTGGATGGTCAGGTAGGTGAGGACGTTGATGCTGGCGTCCAACCTGGCGATGAAGCTCATGTCGGTGAAGTTGCCCATCCCCGTCGCGGTGAAGGTCACGTCGTCCCAGGAGCCGGGCGCCGGGAGGGCGAGGAAGACCGCTCCGTAGTGGCGGCCCAGGTAGAAGGGTCGGAACGCCGCCACGCCGTCGACGTCGGCGATGCCGAAGATGGCGGCCGAGAATGCAGCGGGATAGTCCCGTTGGTCGGTCCACTGGTCCGGGTTGAAGAAGTACTCGCCGCCCAGGTAGAGCGTGTCCTCGTCGCCGTACCGGATGCCGTAGCTCAGGCCCAGGGAGGCCTGGACGTGAAGGTCGTCGTGGAGGATCCCGGGGCGGAGATCCCTGGAGTGGGTCAGCGCGGTGAGGCCCACCTCTCCGGTGATGTCGAGGTTCCCCACGCCGGCCGAGAAGTCCAGGGCCGTCAGGACGTCCCGGTGCTTCCGCGCCGTGGCAGAGAGGCCGACCTCCACGGTGGAGAACACAATCTCGAGCCGGGCCGCGCCGCCCATGCCGTCGACGGTCCGAGCCTCGTCCATGAGCGCCAGCAGGTAGATGTTCCAGCCGAGGGATTCGATAGGGACGTGGAGCTTGATCAGCGGCACCCCGCCGCGCTGGTCGAAGAAGTCCAGGGGATCCCTGCGGGCCGCATTTACGATGTCAGCGGGATTCCAGAGTCGGGTCGTACCCCAGCGTATCGGAGCCTTGCCGATGGTGAACCAGACCCGCCGGGCGACGTCGAATTTTACCCAGAGCTGGTTCAGATCCGCGCTCGGCTTGTTCCTGTCCGGCAGTCCGGGCATCTCCTCGCCGAAGATCGTCTCTGCGATCCCCCTCACCAACTCATACTCTTCACGGTCCGAGGCCGCGTACCCTGCCACCGGGTCGTAGGAGACCCGTCCCCGGACAAAGGCCCGGATCCGGTCGTTGGGCCTGCCGTCGAGGTAGACGTCCAGGAGGTTGGGATTGGTGAGGGTGTTCCAGCGATCCTTGTCTTCGCCCTG
>CAZNWW010000718.1:0-2521 GCA_964576155.1 uncultured Myxococcales bacterium
TTTTTCGGCGTCGGGGCGCAGCCCGCGCCCCCCAGGGCGTCGCAGAGGTCGTTGAAGTCCAGCGCCGCTGACCGGTATGGATAGACCCGGAAACCCTGGATCCCCGCTCCCATGACACCCTTCGCATAGACCCTGAAGGTACGCCCCCATTTTTTAGTAACCTTGTCGACGTTGATCAGGCGGCCATCTGCCAATCGGGCAGTGCCCTGGTACATCGCAGCCCGACGGAAGCCCGGCGAGGCCATGCCAAGCACCTTGCCGTGGCGGTCGCGGATCGCCACCTGCGTCTCGTCCGTCCGCAGAGGATACAGCTCCTCCCGGGCGATCATGTAGAAGGTGGGCCAGCGCTTGCCCGCCGCGGCGCGGGGCGCTGTCCCCGGATCCGCGTTCGCACCGACCAGGTCGGCCAGAGGGACGAAACGCTGGGGCGCCCGATCCCCCTTGGGGCAGAGCACCGTCCGCTCGTGGAAGCGGGACGTCTGCTCCCTCTCCACCCAGCAGGACGCACCGTCCACCTCGGCGCGCAGCCAGCCGTCCACCACCTCCGTCACGAAGAAGGGGCGCTTGAAGCGGATTCGCAGCGCCTCGGTGGCCGGATCACCACGGACCGCCAGGCATGGGACGCCGGCGGGATCGAACTTCACGATCCGATAGAGGTCCCGCCACTCGGCGTCCGGCGCCGGGGCCGCCAGGTCCGGGTACGGGTTCACGATGTCTTCGGGGGGATCCCACGGGCTCCCCAGGACCAGGAGAGGCAGAAGGAGGGACCACGCGGGGTGCATCAGTCGGCTGTCGCCAGGCGGCGGGCCCTCCGTGCCTCGGAGAGGGCGGAGAGGAGGGACGCCAGGCGCTGCTTCGGATCACCATCGCCGCGGTCCAGACCATAGATGTCGGGGCGGAGCCCCGTGACGCCCGCTTCTGTGACTGCGGTGCGGTCATAGATCACCTGGATGGGCACCGCGCCGCGCAGCTCGATGCGGCGCTCCACCACATCACGGAGCAGGGGGGCCAGCCCTCCGTCGGGGGCTCGATCGGTCAGCCCCAGGAGCCTCGTTGCCAAATCCTCGATACCGTCCACCCGGACGCAGCCGTGGGAGAGAGCTCGATCTCGATAGTCGAAGTAGTGGGGCTCGTCGGTGCCGTGGAGGTAGATGTTCTCTTCGTTTGGCCAGGCCACCACCACCTGCCCCAGGGTGTTCCAGGGACCGGGCTCCTGAACCCAACGAGCGCCATTGCGCACGAAGTGGTTCTTCCGCCAGTACCCCGGATCCTTGCGGGCCTTACGCTCCAGCTCGTGGGAGACGGCATAGGCTGACGGAGTCCAGGTAGGATTCAGGTCCACGTAGGAGACAGCTGCGTCGTACTCCGGGGTCCGCCCGCCGGGCTCCTGGTAGGGGAAGCCCACCACGGAGCGGTAGGACGCCACCCGTCGTCCGTCCACGTAGAGGTGGGTGAGGAACGCGGGGACGTTCACCAGGACGTAGGTACCGTGACGGTCCCAACCCTTGAGCAGGCTCGATCGCATGGATCCGGCGAGGTCCGACAGGAGGGCCTCGGGCTCCCTCGACAGCATCGTGAGCATCTCTCGATCGACCCGGCCGCGGTGCTTGAGGCCGTAGGCCTCGCGATAGGCCAACACCGCGTCTCGCACGACGCGGTCGAAGGTCCGCCCCTGGGCCTCGTCGGGGGCGAGGAAGCCCTCCGCAGCGAGGCGCCGACGGAGACGGGCGACTCGGGGCCCATGCTGGCCACGCTTCAGGGTGCCCCAGGTGCCCGGCACGGGGAAGTCACCGTGGGACCAGGGGCCGGCGATTCGTCGGAACGCGCGCAGCTTGTACCAGAACCGCTCACTCCGGGGGAGGAGGCCGTCCAGGTCCACCAGGAACTGCTCCGGCCCCGCCCAGCCGCGGATGAGGGCCTCGAGGGCCTCGTCTCCGCGCCCGAGCAGCCGGCCGGCGGTAAGAGCGGCGCCAACCAACGCCAGATCCAGGTCCGGCGTCAAGGGCACGGCGACGTCACAGGTGAAGCGTACCACGGGGGGCTCCCAGGGGACCGTGTGCGCCGCCCGCTCCAGGGGATCTCCCGGGCCTGGCGCGTTCTGTCGGCCCATGCGCCAACCGCACGCGCCCCGGGAGGCCCTCACGATCCGGTCGAGGTCTGCCTCTGCGGGGTGGAGGCCCATCTCCGTGAGCGCGCCGAGCCACTCTGTGAGCGCGTTGACGGGCTCGATACCATAGGGCGTCCCTGCGACCAGGGTGGTCATGCCGCTTGCCCGATAGAGCCTGGCCATGGCCGTGACGATCTGGGGGGTGTGACCTGCGAGGGAGGCGGCCCACGCCTCCGGCGGGATCGGCTCGCCGCCGGCGAGGGGAGCGAGGCCGGTCGTCGGGGGAGCCGGGGGGCCGGCGAGGTCCAGGGGAGAGATCTCTGCACGGGGTCGCGGGGGGGGCGGGGGGGGGGCGGGGGCCCCCCCCCCCCCCCGGGCGGGGGGGGGGGGCGGGGGGGGGGCGCGCCCGGGGGG
>CAZNWW010000719.1:0-2520 GCA_964576155.1 uncultured Myxococcales bacterium
TGACCCGGATCAGGCCGACACGGATTTGGACGGCCTGGGCGATGTCTGCGACGACGACGACGACGATGATGGGGTGCTCGACGAGGACGACAACTGCCCCACCGTAGAGAACCCGGACCAGCTCGACTACGACGGCGACGGGACCGGCCACCTGTGCGACATGGACGACTGCGGAGGCGACGTAGAGGTATCATTCAATCCCAGCCTCGAGAGGTTGACCATCACCGGCACCAACTGCCCCGACGCGGTCCGAATCAGCGCCTCCGCCGGCATGATCGAGGTCCACTCGGGGACCTCCAACGCCGGGGCGGCGACCGCCTATGACGTCCACGGGGTGTATTGGGTGACCTACGGGGAGGCGCCCACCTTCAGCTTCATCGCGCTGAGCGGCCCAGCCGCCTGGCCCCAGTTCGGGCTGAACTGGATCTCCTTCGACGGCGGCGGCGCGGACGACGTCTTCATCAACGAGACCGAGGTCACCGCCAGGGTCCGGGGCGGCGCAGGGAACGACATCCTCATCGGCGGCCCCGGAAAGGACTTCATGGACGGCCAGGCCGGGACTGACAAGCTCTTCGGACGTGGCGGTGACGACCATCTGGCGAACTCGGTCATCGACCAGCCCGTCGAGGCACAGGATCCGCTGGACGCGGACTGGCTCTTCGGCGGCGACGGCAACGATGTCCTGGTGGCGGGAGAATGGGTCAGCACGGACGACGGGCCCCTCAACTGCGTCGACCAGGCCACCACATTCGCGGGGCTCATGGCTTGCGACAAGGACGCCACCACCCTGACCTTCCTCGAAGCGGCCACCATGGAGATGCCTGAGGCCCAGGCCTGGATCTCCGGCGGCGACGGCCACGACTTCATCGTCGCGGGCAGCCCCATGGTCCCAATCCCCGAGGACTGGGATGGTCTGCAACCATGGGAGCTCGGAGGCGGCACCCGCGGCGGAGGAGGAGACGACAGGATGTTCTCGTACCACGGGACCGACACCGTGAAGCCCTACCTCTTCGGAGACTCCGGCGACGACGTGATCTACAACATGGCGGACAACTTCCCGTTCTGGACCTGGGGCGGACCAGGCGACGACGAGCTCTACGGCGGGTCCGGGGATGACGAGATCCACGGCGGCGACGGTAACGACGAGATCTACGGCGACGCCGGCGCGGATACCTGCTACGGAGACGACGGAGACGACCACATCCACGGCGGTGACGGCAACGACGACCTCTTCGGCGGCTCGGGCGCCGACTGCGTGGACGGGGACGAGGGCGACGACGATGACTGCGAGGCCGGCGGGGACTTCGGCGACGTCAATGACGAGGACCTCCTCGAAGAAGGCTGCGAGAACTGTTTAGACATGTCCCTGTTCTGCGACCTTTCCTGCTGAGGTTGCTCCGGTGGGATAGCCGCAGGCAGGCACGGTACCGTATACGTAGACCTAGACCATAAGCCCATGCAGGAGGGAGGGGGCACATTCGAACGTTGCCAAGATGCTTCGCCGTAATCTGGATCGTGGGCGTCGCGGGCCTCGGGTGCGGGGACTCCTTCGACCCTTGCGATAGTCCGAACTGTGACGGCAAGGAATCCGGCAGGGACGAGTGCGGATGGTCCTGCGGGTGGTGCTACGAGGAGGACCAAGCCTGCAGCTCAGACCATAAGTGCGTCTATTGCAACAAGGAGCCTTGCGGTAACGAATGCTGCGGAGACGGGGAGTATTGCGAGTATGGCCATCTGTGCAGGCCCCTCTCCGCTGAGTGTATTGCTCTTTGTAAGGTCAAGGACTGCGGGTACTTCGATCCCTGCAACTGCGGCTCCTGCCATAAGGGCTTCGAGTGTGTCGCAGACGGCAAGTGCCAGGAGATCTGCGAACCCGTGTGCGCTGCGGACGGCGTCCCCTTCAAATGCGGCAGCGACAGTTGCGACGAGACCTGTGGCAACTGCCCAGAAGGGAAGGAGTGGTCCTGTGTCGAGCACCAGTGCGTCTGCAACCCCGACTGCAGCGACGCGGAGTGCGGCGACGATGGCTGTGGGGGAGTCTGCTTCGACATCTGCGTGCCCGAGCAGAACTGCTATGAGCACCAATGCGTGAACCCGTGCGATTTCTCCGGTGTCACGTTCTCCTTGGATGCGACTAAGGTCGTCTCGCTGGTTTTCGGGGACGGGGGCTTCGAGGGCCAGGCCCTGGATGTCGACGGGGATCCAGAAACGTGCAGCCCAGAGGGGAACTGTGAAGGCGGACGCGACAACGCAGCGGATGGTGTTGTCGGGCAAGTAGACCAATACTGGGACGTCGACGATCTCGCAGCGGAGTGGCTGGCCGGCGATCTCGTCCTGATCAAGGAGCTCGTGGAACCCACAATGGACGGAGAACCGTTCTCGATGCGGTTCTACCACGGGCAGAAGGCATTCACTGAGGACACCTGCGACCACCAGATCCAGACATGCGAGTACACAGCGTCGTTCGACAGCTTCAACCCGGCAACTTGCGAGCCTTACAACGTCTTCGACAACGCAACG
>CAZNWW010000720.1:0-946 GCA_964576155.1 uncultured Myxococcales bacterium
GTCCACGTCGATGGTGTCCCCGTGGTTCGCTGTGTGCCAGTCCATGTCCAGGAAGCTCGCAGCAAGGTATTCCACCGTGGCGAAGCCCTGGTTGAAGGTGCCGACCCGCTCGATCTTCTCGATGAGCGTGTCGGGGATGGGCTCCCCGGTCTCGTGGTGACGGGCGTACATCCGGAGCACATCCGGGTGTCCTGCCCAGTTCTCCATGATCTGGGAGGGCAGCTCCACGAAGTCCACAGGCACCGCGTCGGCGGTCCGCTGATAGGTAGTGTCGTTGAACAAGACGTGCAGCGCGTGGCCGAACTCGTGAAAGAGGGTCTCGACCTCCTCGAAGCTCAAAAGGGCCGGCTTGTCTGCGGTGGGCATCGAGAAGTTGCCCACGTTGTTCACCACCGGCGCGACCCGGACTCCCTTCACCTTGTAGGAATCCCGATAGGTGCCGCACCAGGCCCCGCCTCGCTTGCTCTTCCTGGGGAAGTAGTCGGTGTACAGGAGGCCGAGGTGGCTCCCGTCCGCGTCCTTCACCTCCCAGGCCTGCACGTCGGGGTGATAGACGGGGACGTCCTGGCGTTCGACGAACTCGATCCCATAGAGGCGACGGGCCGTCTAATACCTTACCCAGCTCGAAATAGGGACGCAGCTCGTTCTCGTCCAGGTCGAACTTCTCCTGACGAACCTTCTCCGCGTAGTAGCCCCAATCCCAGGCCTGGAGCGCCTGCCCGCCGCCGGTCTCCGCATCCAGCATGGCCTGCAGCGTCGTGGCCTCCAGTTTCGCTACCTCGAGGGCCGGCCTCCACAGCTTGGTCAGGAGTTCATACACCCGCGCGGGGGTGATGGCCATCCGCCGCTGCAGGGCAAAGTCCGCCCAGTTCTTCTCCCCCATGAGAACCGCTTTGCGGGTGCGCAGCCGAACGATCTTCGTGATGGTCTCCCGGTTGTCCAGGTC
>CAZNWW010000720.1:956-2517 GCA_964576155.1 uncultured Myxococcales bacterium
TTCGATGTAGCCCTTGAACATCTTCTCGCGCAGCGCCCGCTTCTCAGAGTACTGGAGAAAAGGGAGCAGGCTCGGCTTGTGGATCGTGAAGAGCCACTTGCCCTCGTGGCTGGCCTCCTTTGCAGCCTTGGCCGCGCCCTCCACCACCCGCGACGGGAGCCCGGCGAGATCCGCCTCGTCGTCGAGGACCAGCTCGAACCGGTTTGTCTCCTTCAGGACATTCTGGCCGAATCCCAGGGTCAGGAGGGACATCTCTTCGTTGATCTTCTTGAGCTCGATCTTCGCAGCCTCGTTCAGCTCTGCGCCGCCACGGACGAAGTCCTTGTAGATCTCCTCCAGGAGGCGCAGGTCTTCACCCTTCAGCCCCGCGGCCACCCGGGCATCATAGACGGCCTTGAGCCGGGCGAAGAGCGCCCCGTCCAGGAGGATCTCGTCGCCGTGCTTCGTGAGCATCGGGGAGACGATCTTTGCTATCTCGTTCAACTCATCGTCGGTGCGCGCACTCAGGAGGCCGAAGAAGACCCGCTGCACCCGCGCCAGGTCCCCTCCGGAGCGGTCCAGAGCCACGACCGTGTTCTCGAAGGTAGCGGCGTCCTTGTTCTCCTTGATGGCCTCGATCTCGGCCACGTGGGTCTTCAGCGTGGCCTCGAAAGCCGGGATATAGTGCCGGTTCTCGATGCGATCGAAGGGCGGCACACCGAAGGGCGTGTCCCACTCCTCGAAGAAGGGATTCTTCTCGGGCGGCTCACCGGCGCCGGCCGGGCCGACCGCAGCGAGGAGGAGCCAGAGGGACGTCAGGATAAGGATGGATTCGTGCATGGGATTTCTCCGGGGTTATCCACTGGATTTAAAAGCACTCGCCGTGCTTGAGGTTGAAGGTCTTCGTGGCCATCGTGGTGATCTCTACGGGGCCGGCGTCGGTGTCCATGATGGAGCGGTTGACACGCCGCACCCAGGGGGCGTGAGGGAAGAGGCCCATACAGCCAGCAGACGGGAACATCTCGACCATGTGCTGCGGGACCACGATGGAGCCGTCCTCCTCGGGTGCAGAACACCAGATCATCACCGGCGGGGGCGCACCGTGCCAGCCGACGAGGAACGCTACCTCGACGGTCGCACCGTCTCCCTGGGGCTCCCAGGTGAAGACGTTGTCCTGGCCGTCTTCGAACTCGTAGCTCGGGGAAGGGATCACAATGGAACCGACGCCTTCGATCTCAACCTCGAATGCGGGGATCTCGTCCCCGGACGCGGACACCGTGATCGGCGCGCCGGCCTCGAATATGGGCGCCCCGTTGTCCAGGCCCTGGAAGTTGTACCAGGCGCTGTCGTCGGGGACTGCGCTGATGCCCTGGAGGAGACCGCTGAAGGTGATCTCCCCGGCGGAGATCCGGGCGGGCGCCGGGTGGCACACGCCGTCCTGGCCGCACCACTCGGCGCCTGGAGCGCAAACCGGCTCGCAGAACGGTGGGAGGGCCATCACCCAGAACTGGCAGGCCCCCTCCTCCTCCATGAGCATGTGCTGGTTGAACCCGTTCGGACCGGTCCAGAAGATGGCCTTGCC
>CAZNWW010000721.1:0-2515 GCA_964576155.1 uncultured Myxococcales bacterium
GTCGCGGTAGCCGCAGGCGCAGTTGCACCTGAGGGTGAGGAACAGGGTCACGCTGGTGGTGTGGGGCCGTCTGCGGAGCCTCGCCAGGCCATGGGCTGCAGCGGCGCGCACCAGGAGCCGGGGCCTTGTCAGAGACATCGGCTACGCCCCCGGACCGAAGGCACAGCGACCGCAGGCGCGCGTCGGCGCACCGCCGTCCAGGAGAACCTCCCGGATCCTGCGTGCCTGTGTACCGCCGGCGATGGCCTCGAATCCGTCGACGTGTACATCCCCCAGCGCGTCGGCAGGTTCGTCCATGAAATTGCACGGGAAGACCCGCCCCTGGCAATCCACCCTGAGGTTGAACCAGGGTGAAACGCAGATGCGATCTCCGGTGGCGCGGTCCTCGTCCCAGGTGGCCCCATCTCCGAAGAGAGCCCGCAGGCCTCCATGGAGGTCGGGCGCACGGCGGGGCATTGAGATCCTGAGGCCGGAGTTCTCCGTCCCGGTGGCGAGCCAGTCTTCCAGCTCCAGTATCCGGGAGAACCCGGGATCATCCATTCGAAGGATCTCGTCCCGCGCGCGCAGCGGTACCTGGGTCGGTTGGGTGAAGTTCACCGACCCGAAGCCCAGCCCGGCGAGCTCCTCCACTGTCTGCCGAGCACGCTCGGCGGTGCAACGGAGCAGCATCACCTGGGCCCCGAGCCGAACACCATCCGCGACCAGACCCGGGAGCGCCTCCTCGAGCCGTGCCCGGGTTTCGTCCCAGCTGGCGCCGCCACGAACCCGGGCGTAGGCCCCGGGATCCGTTGCGTCCGCCGAGATCAACAGGACGTCGACGCCGACCCGGGCGAGCTGCGCCAGGTCCCCGCCGGCGCGAACCGTCGCGGCCGTGAGAAGACAGATGAAAGCTCCGGACCCGGTGCGGGACTTGATCCTGCTCAGGGTTCCCAGGATCCCTGCGACGTCGGGATGCAGCAGCGGCTCACCGAGACACCCGATGGCGAGGAACTCCGCGTGTGGGAGCATGACCTCTCCCATAGCCCCGGCGGTCTCGACGAGGAGGTGGTCGGAGGGGGCCTTTGCGGGACATGTCAGGCAGCCTTGTCGACAACCGTCCGTGAGGTCAGCGACCACCGACCACGCGCCGTCCACCGCGCCGAGGCGAGACCCGAGGAGCTCAGGGAGTACGCCGTCGCGCTCTGCGACTAGGATCCGGTCCTTGAGGTTTGGACTCTCCGAGAGAGACATGAATGTCGTTCTCCTCACGCGCGTTCTCATGATCTCTAGGAGAAGCACAGACGGGTGTCAAGTTGACGGTCCTGCGGTATCGCCGATATGCTGTCCCCGTGTCTCAAACCGGTGAGGTCAATGCCAGCTCTGACAGATAAGCTCCGCGCCGTGCTTCGCTTCGCGTCCTTCCGGCTGGTCGGCAGGCGGGTCCCTCTGGCGGTGTACTGGAAGATCACGTGGCGCTGCAACCTCTCCTGCGAGTACTGCGGCATCTCCACTCGTCTCGACCGGGAGCTGCTGACGGAGCCTCTCGTCAAGCTCCTCTCTGAGGCCGCCAGTGCCGGCGTTCATCGCGTCACCCTCTCGGGCGGAGAGCCCCTCCTGCGACAGGATCTCGGTGCTCTGATCCGCACCCTGGCAGCCCGAGGTGTCTCAACAGGCATCGACACGAACGGAGCCCTGGTCCCCGACCGATTGGCCGAGCTCGACGGCATTTCCGACGCCACGGTGAGCCTGGACGGTGATCAGGAGGTCCACGACGAGCAGCGCGGCGACGGCAGCCACGCCGCGGCGATCACGGGTGCCGACGCGCTTCGTCGTTCAAGAATCCCGGTGGTCCTGGCCGGCGTGATCACCAACCGCAACCACGCGCGCATCGGCGCAGTCCTCGACGCGGCCGCAGACCTGGACGCCCGCGCCATCTTTCAGCCGGCCACGGCCTGGCTACACGACACCGATCTCCCGAATCCACTTACGCCTGAACGGGATCAGCTCGTCGACGCGTTTGCGCGGCTCCGCAGCCACCGACATGCTGACCGCGTGGCGAACAACCCGGCCTACATGGACTCCTTCGACGACTGGCCCCGGATGCCCCGCCTCCCATGCCCTGGCGGACGCATTGCGGCGGTGGTCAATCCCGACGGGAATGTCGGGAACTGCGACTTTGACGTCCCGCCGGACCCCTGGCGTGATGGGCTGGAGCTCGGCTTCGCAGGCGCGTTCGCGTCTCTCCCCGCACCCCCACCCTGCGATCAATGCTCCTGCGCGACCACAGCGTCTGTCCAACGTGCCATGCGGCTCGAACCCGGGGCCATCCTTGATCTCCTGAGGAGGACCTGATGCCGCAGGAGGGGATCCCGCTGCGACGTCTTCTAACCTGGGCTCCATGGGCGGCGGGGCTCCTTGGTTTCGTCTGGCAACTCCTCCGAATCCCCGGCGTGCCCTCGGAACCGGCGCAGTGGCTCATCGCTGCGGAGGCGGTGCTCTGCGGGGCGCTTATCCCCGGCGTCCTGGTCCACCTCTT
>CAZNWW010000722.1:0-2513 GCA_964576155.1 uncultured Myxococcales bacterium
CGAACGGCTGATGTTCGCCCACCGGGTGGTGGCGTTGAGCGAGAACACCCGCCAGGCCTTGATGGAGCATGGCGTGCCCGACGTAGTGCGGATCCCGCCGGGCATCGATGCGTCCACCCGGGTTGCGCCCGAGGAGAAGCGCGCCATTCGCGAGGATCTGGGCCTACCGAAGGACGTACCCCTGGTGCTCTATGCGGGGGACTACCAGTTCTCCAGCGCTGCGGATACCTGCGCCCGTTCCCTCCCGCACCTCCTCGGCAGATCCGACGCGCATTTCGTGTTCGCGTGCCGGATCAAGCAGGACCTCTCACGCCTCGAGGAGCAACGGATCAGGGTCTGGATCAACGAGCGCGGCCTCGAAAGACGGGTGCATTTCTTCAACGAGTTGGATCGGATCCACCACCTCGTCGCCGCTGCGACGGTCCAGGTGCTCCCTGCTGAGTCTCTTTACGCCAAGATGGATATCCCTCTGGTGCTGCTGGAGTCCCTACGGGAGGAGGTGCCGGTGGTCATCGCGGATATTTTGCCCCTCGCCGAGTTATTGGAGCGGCCCGTGGGGCTTACCGTCCCGCCCGAGGCACCCTCGCAGCTGGCCGAGGCCGTCCTGGAGCTGCTGGATTCGCCGGACCGACGCAGGAACATGGGACGGGAGGGTCGGGCCCTGGTGCGGCGGGTCTACGACGCCCCTGTGGTGGCGGCCGCCTACGAGCGCCTCTACGACGAGCTGCTCATGGAAGGATGAGGTGGTATGAACCCAAAGGACGCAGAGAGCTACTACGACGAGTTCGCCTCCTGGTACGAGCGGGCGCGCGGGCGCGGGTACCACGCGTTTCTCGACCGCATGGAGATAGCGACGGCGGCGCCGCACATCAATGAGAGGGAGATCCTGGAGGCGGGCTGCGGCACCGGCCTCGTTCTGGAGGGCTTGGCCCGCCTGGCGAAGCGCGCCGTGGGCGTGGACATCTCCGCCGGGATGTTGGAGAAGGCCAGGGAGCGTGGCCTCGAGGTCGTCAAGGGGTCGGTCACCGACCTGCCTTTTGCGGACGACAGCTTCGACGCGGTGGTCTCGTTCAAGGTCCTGGCCCACGTCCCGGATCTGCGACGGGCCCTGGCCGAATGCGCCCGTGTCACCCGCCCCGGCGGGACCCTGGTCCTCGAATTCTACAACCGCAACTCCATACGCTACCTGGTAAAAAAACTCAAGCCCGCCCACAAGGTGGCAGAGGGCACCTTCGACACCCAGGTCCACACCGCGTACCACACCTGGACCGAGATCCTGGATCTCCTCCCGGCCAATGTCACCCCCATCGATCAGGCCGGCATCCGCGTCCTGGCCCCCACCTACCATTTCTATAAGCTCCCCGGCCTTGGCCGACTCACCGAGCGTATAGAAGAGATTGCGTCCGCCTCCGCCCTCCGCCGCTTCGGCGGCTTCATGATCGGCATCTTCCGCGTCGAATAGTCTTCTCCTTGGCGGCTTGAGACGTCCTATCCGTCGGGCTCGTCGGGTGCCCACCCGGTCTGGTCGAGCATGATGTACATGTCGTCATGGTTGATGGGCACGACCAGCTCCGTCGCGGTTTGGCAGGAGTCGTTGGGCTCCCACTCGTCTTCCTCTTCCCAGAGCCCCTGGTCCGTGAAGCCGTCGCAGTCGTTGTCCTTGCCGTCGCAGCTCTCCTCTCCGACGCAGGGGGCCCACCAGCCGTCCTCATCGCACCAGCGGGCTCCAGTGGATCCACAGACGGTCGTACACGCCTCCTCTTTGCCCGGGACGCATTGCGGCGGATGGCAGGCAGGCTCCCAGCCATCTTCATCGCACCATCGCCGGCCCCAGGTGAGGTCGTCGGTGACGCAGACACGCCATGCGCCGGAAGGGCAGGCGGGGACGGTCTGGCTCGTCCCGGAGTCGCAGCCGATGAGGATCAGGGCGAAGAGGGCAATGTTGTGCGGAGAGTTCTTCATTGCCGCCCCCGTTATCGTACGAACGAATAATTAACAATTCGCACGGGCCAGAACGGCTGTCAACTTATTTCAGATATAGGATCTTATCGGTTTGTGATTCGCTAGTGAGATTTGAGATCCACGTGGAACAGCGCGCCGGCTCCGGGTTGGTTCTCGAATCCGAGTCTGCCGCCGTGCGCCTTCATGATCCCTTCGCTGATCGAGAGGCCCAGCCCGGTTCCCTTGTCTTTGGGCTTGGTCGTGAAGAACGGGTCGAACAGGTGGCGGGAAACCTCGGGGGATATCCCGATCCCCTGTCCTCCACCGTCAGGCGAACCCAAGTCCCGCCGGCATGCTCGAAGAGCTTCGCTGCGATTCGAATCACCTTGTCCGGTGAGGCGCCTGGAAAGCGGTCATTGAGGGCGTCCCGTGCGTTGGTCAGCAGGTTCATCAGCACTTGCTGAATCTGCTGGCTGCGGCATCGGACCGCCGGCAGCCCCTCGGGTATCTCGGCGATGACCTCGATTTGGTCCTTGCGGAAGGTAGATCGCATGAGGGAGAGCGTTCTGTTT
>CAZNWW010000723.1:0-2508 GCA_964576155.1 uncultured Myxococcales bacterium
CCTGGTTGCGGTGGAGCGCGAAGTCGTTGCGCCATGGCTCGTGGAAGACCCGCGCACCGGCAGCCTCCGCTATCGCCACCGTGTCGTCGGTCGACCCGGTGTCCACCACCACCACCTCGTCAGCGAGGCCCTCGAGGCTGGCGAGGCACCGGGGAAGGTGCTCCTCCTCGTCCCTCACGATAAGGCACGCTGAAAGCAGAGGCGAAGTCGCCATTCTCAAGCTCCTCGTTCTTCGATGTCAGCAGCGTAGCGGGGTACACCAGATGAATTCAAGTAGAGGAATCCATGAAAGGGTATAGAAGAATGTTGGATGGGGAGGTTGGACAAATGTCCATGGAATTTGGACGGGCGTCCATGCCCGTTGGACGATTGTCCACGAGTGAGGTGGAAGCAGACCTGGGTATATCGCATCACAGGGATCGGTGGAAGCTCGGCTGCGCAGATCCCTTGACCTGCCGTGCCGCTATCCCTGCTCCGTCTTGGCCAGCATCCATTCGTAGGCTGGCTGGGCGAGTACATCGGATGGCGTCTCGCCGGGAGCGCCGTCCCGGGTCAGGGTGAGCAGGCGCTTGCGCGCATTCGGATGCTGTTTCCCGGCCTCGACCAACGCACGCAGCTCTCGCTTCGCGGTCACCGGATCGCTTGCGTCGGCGCAGACTTGGATGAGATCTGCCTTACCGTGCGGATCCCGCGCGAGGAAATCTACCTCGTAGTTCGATCGAGTGCGGACATAGGTCACATCGAGCCGGCGCCGCTCCAGTTCGATAAGCACCGCGGCTTCGAGGGCATGTCCGATGTTGGCGCGCCCGCTTCGATCGAACACAGGGATCAGCCCCGGGTCGACCGGATACACCTTGCGCGGGTTCACCATCCGTTGGCGTTCGGATGTGGACTCCATCCATACGATTCGCACGAGGAAGCAGTCCACGAGATGACCGAGGAGTTGATGAACGGTGTCCTTCGAAATTGCCAACCCCTGGCTCTTGAGCGCCGCATAAAACTTCTCAACGCTGAAGGAGGCCGCCGCATTGCCGAGCAGATGTCGTACCAGCCAGCGCAGGCCGATTACGTTCCTCACCCCATGACGCTCCACGACATCACGCAGCATCGCGACATCCACGTAATCACGAAGCAGTTGTTGCCGCGCACCGGGGGAGAGGCCCTGGGCCTCGGGGAAGCCACCGACCACAAGCCATTCCATGAAGTGCCGCTCGACTCGGGCCCGCTCCTTCGCTCCGAGAAAGCTGGGCGACACGGGGACAGCCAGGCTGCGGTGGCGCAGCGCCTCGGTGAAGCTGAATGGGTAGATGGGGACCTCCCAGGCACGTCCCCTCAGAGCGGTTGCGACCTCCTGGGACAGGAGCGCGGCTGATGATCCGGTCACGATCACTTCGTAGGCGCTCGTATCGAGCAATCGGCGGACGAAGCGCTCCCAGCCCGGCACGATCTGGATCTCGTCTAAGCACCATGTGACGGATCCGCGATCATAAGCCTCCGGGCAACTCCGTCCATGCTCCTCCAGCAGGTAGCCGAGCGGGGCCGCAGTCAGGTCAGCAAGTCGTTCGTCTTCGAAATTGATGTAGGGAAGTTGATCCCGCTTGGCTCCCTGCTCCAATCGCTCCCGGCGCAGCTGGTGCAGGAAGGTGGTCTTGCCTGCCCTCCGTACGCCGATCACCGCGGTGGCTTTGCCTGGCAGGCCGACTTCGCCGCAAACACTGCGCGGTGTGAAGTCGGCAAGGGGTTCAGTCAACGAATCCGCCAACTTCTCTGTCAGGACCTGCTTGAGCATTGAGGACATACCATTGTTCACGGGCCACCTTCTCCCTCTGACAAGGAGAACATACCGCACACTTCTCCTTTTCGCAAGGAGAACCCGGGGGTGCCGCCAAGTAAACATAGCCAGGCACCTGTCTCACGAATCGCCGCCGACAGGTGTTGCCTGTCGAGCGGTCCTCGTGGGCCCGTCCTCGTGGACTCCACAGTGCGAGACTTCGGGCCAAGGCGTTGACGCCTGCGGACAACCGAAGTATATTTTCTTTGGAACCAAGGAGATGCGTCATGGAATCTATGATTCACCTCGACATCGAAGCCCTGCCCGAAGGCGGGTACGTCGCGACGAGCGACGACGTGCCTGGCTTGGTAGCGCAGGGACGGACCATCGAAGAAACCATAGAGATCGCCCGGGACGTGGCACGAAAAATCGTTGAGAGTTGCCTGGAGCACGGCGACCCCCTCCCCGAGGCCTTCAGACAAGAAGCGCTGGGACCGGCATCCATCGATATCCCTGTAGCTATCCCCTGATGGGAGAATTGGCTGGATTCCGTTATAGGGACATCACCCGTAAACTGCGTGCCCTCGGATTCAGATTCGACCGACAGGCCCGGGGCAGCCACGAGATCTCAGCACAGGCCACCGCTGCAGATGCGCCTCCAACGAATCTCGGCTATCTCGGCTTGCGTCTCTGCACGGGGTCCTCCCCCCTCCGCCGGCTTTGCCGGCACCTCCCCC
>CAZNWW010000724.1:0-2506 GCA_964576155.1 uncultured Myxococcales bacterium
GGTGCTGCCGCATGGACCCACGCGTGCCCCACCGGGCTACCAAGACCCTCCTCCTGAAGCTGACAATGGCCCTGCGGGGGCGGACGTTGGTATTGGGTGTGACTACCGGGCCCTCGGCGACCCTGGGGGTGCCTGACTTGCCCAGGCCTGGCCCCGCCCCGGGCGTGGACGCCGCCAGGCGGCAGCCCGGGGGGCCGACGGTCATGGGTACGACCGCGGTCGCGCTGCTCTTCGTCGGTGAACAGGCCTATATTGCGCACGTCGGGGACAGCCGCTGTTACCGTTATCTGGACGGCCGCCTCGTGCAGCTCACCACGGACCACACCGTGGTGGAGGATATCAAGCGGCGGTACCAACTCAGCCAGGTTCAACAGGCTTCTCTGGCATCCATCCAGCACCTCGTCGCACGAGCGCTGGGCGGTCGTGAGACCGGGGACGTCGAGGTGGACATCACCGTGGTGGTACCGTCCCCCGGGGAGGTGTTCCTACTCTGCTCTGACGGCCTTACCAACGAACTCACCGATGACGGGATCGCCGGGATCATGTCCACCACGGACGACCTCCAGGAGGCAGCGGATCGGCTGCTGCAGACGGCGGTGGACTCCGGCGGCTCGGACAATGTCACGGTGGTGCTCGCTCGCTTCCTGGAGGGTGACGGCAACGAGAACTTCACGCCCTTCGTCGAGGAGGACACCATAGAGGCCAAGACCCTCTCTATTCCCACCGACGATTAGTTCTCAATTTGTAAGCACGTACCCAACCAATGGGTTTGGGATCCGCTGAGCCCGGTAGATGCCCCACCGCTTCGGGAAGCGGAGATGCCAGACCTCGTCCGCATCAGCGTCGACCTCGATGAGGTGTGTGTGCCTGCCCGGGTCCCAGAGTCCGAAGACCACGAGGGTGTTGCCGTTGGGGAGGCGGTCCGCGTCCCCCCAGACCGGGGCGTAGATGTCCGGGTCCGGGCGGAACTCCCAGACCTTTTCGGCGGTCTTGGTCTCTGGGTCGTACGCGATCTCCAAGGCCCGGCTCCACTCCCGCTCGTCGTGGAGGCCGTTGTCGAACATCAGAATCGTGCCGTCCGCGGTCAGCTTCGGGGCGTGCTGGTGATAGAACTGCATCTCGAGATCGAAGGTGAAGTCTCCCTGCTCGCCGAGGGCCCACAACAACTCGCCCTCCGGGTAGCTGACCTTGAAGAGGGTGTTCTGATTTCGGCTGGAGAGGAGGAGCGCGTCCCCGTCGGGGAAGACGTCGATGGTATTCAGGTGGGACCAGTCCTTGATGATCTCCGGGGGCATCCAGTGCTCGCACAGGCGCCACTCCCAGACGTGCTTCTTCGTCATCAGATCATGCTCCACGACCACTTGGGAGTTGAACTCCGTGCCACAGGCGGTCTTCTCCCCGGTGAACGCGAGGAAGTGCCCGGCCTTGCCCGGGAAGGGACTGAACTCGTGGTGATTGAAGAAATCCCCTTCCCATAGGATGTGGCCCTCCCAGTCGATAATCGACGGGGTGTCCTGGTGGGTCGTCCCCCCGATGGAGATCCCTTGGTCCGAGAAGCTGACATCCGTGTCCAGACCTGTGAAGGGCCCGGAGCGGCGGTGGATCCACCGGTACCGGCCCTCCGAATCTACAAGGACGACATGGAGCGGGACGTTTTCGAACGTGTTCGTCAGGTTGAACAGAGTCCAGCCCGGCTGCACGACGTCCAGCGCGCCGAAGAGGAACTCCGGTACCGGCAGGTCCTCGGGCAACGGACCGGCCGTGAAGCTCCCCTCCGCCTCGTCGACGCTGTCTCCTCCGCCGACCGATGTCGCCGCAAGGGTGCATTCAGCACCGTCGAACAATCCCATGACGAAGACCCGGTGTTCCTTTCGGTTTCCGCCAGTCGAGATCTCGACCTTGTGGTCCGATCCACAGTCCACGTCCAGCGCGGTTGATGCAGGGACGTTGGTTTTCCACTCCACGTAGGCTGCCAAGGGATTTGACGGGTGCGCGATGACCATGAATCCGCTGATCTCCACCGGGATCGCCGGGACATCCGCTGTGGAGTCGACCGTCGCGGTGTCCGCGATGGTGTAATCGGTGTCCGAGACATCGGAGACCGAATCCGGTGTAGCGCCACCGTCGCCCCCGCTTCCGTTGCCGCCGCCTCCATTGCCGCAGGCGGCCATCGGGAGCGTGGTCATCAAGAGAGTCATGAGCATGCGAAGGTGCACGATTCCTCCTCGGTGGTCTCACGTAAGTTTACCCGGACGAAACACGGGGGCAAGGACCGATCCCTGCTGGGAGTCTGCTACCCGCGCTCCCCCGACTTCATTGGACAATCTGAGAGGTTTCTTGCTCTCTCGGGAAATCTCCGGAAGATGGTAATCAAGGATTGGAGGTGTCGAATTATGCGATGGATGATGTTGTCTGTGGTGGTGTCGGCCCTGTTGCTGGGCACGCCGGGCTGTGACTCCGGCGGCGGCGGCAACAGCGGTCCCGGTGAGGACACGACCCCCGCCGA
>CAZNWW010000725.1:0-2501 GCA_964576155.1 uncultured Myxococcales bacterium
CCTGGCAGATCACCACCGCATGAGCGATTGCGTTCTCCAACTGCCGGACATTACCGGGGTACCTGTGATTGAGTATCAGACGCATGGCCTCGCGTGAAATGTCTTTGATTTCCTTGTTCTCCGCAGTCGTATACTTGTGAAGGAAGTGCTTTGACAGCAGGGGGATGTCCTCGGGGCGGTCCCGGAGCGGTGGGATCTCGATAGGGAACACGGCGAGGCGATAGTAGAGATCCTCTCGGAACCGCTCCTTCTCTACCTCCTCCACGAGGTCACGGTTGGTCGCAGAGAGGACTCGGACATCCACCCGAACCCGCTCGGTGCCACCGACCCGCTCGAACTCCTGCTCCTGCAGGACCCGAAGGAGCTTCGCCTGGAGTCCATGGCTGAGTTCGCAGATCTCATCGAGCAGGAGGGTGCCGCGATGGACCTGCTCGAAGCGCCCGATCTTCCGGGCGTAGGCCCCGGTGAACGCGCCCTTCTCATATCCGAAGAGTTCACTCTCCAGGAGGGTCTCCGGGATCCCTGCGCAGTTGATAGCGACGAAGGGCTTGTCTTTGCGTGGTCCGTTGGCGTGGATGGCGCGGGCAACGAGCTCTTTTCCCGTACCGCTCTCGCCATAGATCAGCACGGACACGCGGCTGTCGGTAACGTGTGAGATAAGCTGGAGGACCCGCTGCATCTTGGGCGAGACCGAGACGATATCGTGCGTGAGGGCGCCCTGATCCAGCAGACCCTGGAGTCGCCGGACCTGCGATCCGAGTTCCATCTCCTTGAACGCGTTCTTGACCGAGACCCCGAGGCGTGTCAGGAAACCCTCCTCGAACTTGCTGTGCACGTAGAACGCACCCTGCTCCAGCATTGCGGTCATCGCCATGCCGATGCTGCCGTGGGCGGTGACGATGATCACCTTGTTGTCTGTCATCTCGCGAGACAGGTGCCCCAGCAGCTCCAGTCCGTTTGCGTCGGGGAGCTGCACGTCCAGAAGGATCACCCCGTGGAACCCGGCGCGAATGGCTTCCTCGAGCTCACGGCCCGACCCGGCGAGGGACAGGAGATATCCGGCGGCCTCCAGGGAGTCCGCCAGCATGTTCCGGATCTCTTCCTCGTCGTCCACCACGAGGATGGAGCGGAGGTCTTCCGGGATGGTGTGATCATCGATCATCTTGTTTTCCCCCGTGGCGATTCTATCCGCGGGAGAGAGAGGTTTCAATCCGTCGAGGCGTCGGACGAGCCAGGCTCCCTGAGATCCACTCCGAATACCCGTCCCTCGACGGTGGTGACGTACAGCCAGCCGTCGGCGAGCACTGGAGAGGAGAACACGCGCTCCCCGAGGCGCAGGGTCCACAGAATCTCGCCGTCCCGTCGTCGCAGCCCGGCCAGATCTCCGTGCAAGGACGCAGCCACGACAAGGTCCTTGGACACGGCCGGTGTCCCGGCGATGGCCGTGGGCCCGAGGTCTGACGGAGGTTCCCACTCCCATCGGAGAGAGCCGCCCCTCAGATCAGCGCAGCGGATCGACCCCTGCGCAGTTATGCAGATGTCTTCACCGCTGGTCCATGGCCTGGGCAGAGCGCCGTCCGATCTCTGGTCTGCGTCGGAAGCCGGACCAGCACCGACAGCCTCGAGGCGGGCCTCAGAGGGCATCGGGTATCCAGCCGCCGGGACTCCAGAGAATCCCATGCCGACGGAGAGGCGGCTGACGAGGCGGACGTGGTCGCCGGCCTCCCGCTGTCCCCAGACAACGCGCTCATAGGGGAGGCCCGCCGAGAGTGTGACCCGGAGGAGTCCGGGGGTGTCCCTGTCCTCTGAAGGACTCCACGGATTCGCGCAGGCGACAAAGATCTGGGATCCGTCAGGGTGCGGCGGGCTCCAGGCGCCGAGGGGCTCACTCCAGCGCTCGAGACCGGTGGCGGTGTCGATACAGAAGATGGATCCCTCGCTGGTCGCTGCGTAGATGGCGTCGCCCTGGATCACCGGCGCCCCCAGGACATGGCCATCAAGGGGCGTTTCCCAGAGTGGATCTCCGTCAGCGAGGGCAGCGGCGGTGAGCATGGGGCCCTCGGGGCCGAGATGACAACCATACAGGACGTCCCCTGCGATCATCGGCGCCCCTACGAACGCCCCGACGTGGCGGCGGCTCCAAACCAGGCTGCCGTTGAAGGTCGAGAGGACGAAGAGGGTCCCGGACGCAGTGGCGATGGCCAGGTAGCGATCGGACACAACGGGTTCCCCGGCCTCCTCCTCCGAGAGTCGTACGGTCCAGAGGGGAATCCCGGTCATGGCGTCGAGAGAGTGCATATCCCGAGCGCCGGTCCCGGCGGCGATATACACTGCCCCATCGTGAACTGCAGGGGGTCCCGACGCGCCGACACCTGGGAGCGCAAGGGTCCAGCCCTGGAACCAACCGGCCTGAATTTGGTTCGGCAGCAGCGTGGAGTCTTCGGGCAACGGATAGACCCAGCCATGGCGGGTACGCGGTGCTGGCACGTGGGGGCGCAAAA
>CAZNWW010000726.1:0-2494 GCA_964576155.1 uncultured Myxococcales bacterium
GCTTCGGCTCGGGCTTCGGCTCGGGCTTCGGCTCGGGCTTCGGCTCGGGCTTCGGATCAGGCTTCGGCTCGGGCTTCGGATCAGGCTTCGGATCAGGCTTCGGCTCGGGCTTCGGCTCAGGCTTCGGCTCGGGCTTCTCAACGGGCGCCTCCCTCGGAGTTCCTCCCCCCTTGTTGGGGGAGGTGCCGACGGAGTCGGCGGAGGGGGGACGGCGCTCGGCAGAGACATCGGGATCGGGATCGGACTCGGGTGCAGCCTCCGGACCTGAATCTCCGTGCACCTCCGTCCCCCCATCGACCCCCCCATCGACGACCCCCCCATCAACCGCCAACTCGCTCCGCTCATCGTCGGCCACGATGTCCTTAATCGCCACATCCACAGCCGCGGGGGAGGACCGGCGCTCGGCACCGTCCGTCTCGACCTTCCTGCCCACCGCCGGCGTCTTCTCCTGCCCCTCCTCCGGCGTCGCCCCCATATTCTTCATCACATACCAGCCGCCAGAGGCCAGGCCCGCAATCAGCACGAATCCGATGGCCATCGGGATCAGGGGAAGGCCCTTGCGGGGCGGCTGGATGATGGCTTTCGCGGGAGTCGACTCAGGGGTTGTCTGGGTCTGAATATTCGTTGGCGCGTCCATGGTCACGTCCAGGCCGATCTCCTCGGCCCCGGCCTCCATGGTCGCGCCCAATGCGTCGACATTGAACTGCTCGGCCTTGGTCTCATTGTAAGCGACGGTCCCCTCCAGGGCCTTTGCGGCCATGGGGGCTTTGGTCGCATCTTCATACCCCATCGTCGCCCCTGCCGGAGACTCGCTCGGGGACTTGATCGCGGCCGTGCCCGTCTCGTCCATCGGCGCCCCCAACGCGGTGTCCCCGTGTCGTTGGATGATCGCGTCCAGGCGCTCCCGAACCACCTTGGCGTTCCGCGGCCGCTCCTCGGGTTTCAAGCCGAGCATGGAGAGGATCAGGCCGTCCAGGTCCTCTGGGATATCGAGCCCGGCCTCCACCTCTCGGATCGGCCGCGGGCGGGTCGTGAGCTTCGTCTGGATCAGCGCCGTGATCTGCTTGGCGCTGACAGGGAGCCGTCCCGAAACCATCTCGTAGAGGATCACTCCCAGGGAGTAGATGTCGCTGCGCCCGTCCAGGTCCTTGCCTGCGATGTGCTCGGGGCTCATGTATGCGGGGGAGCCCACGAACATCCCGGTGGCCGTGAGGGATGGCTCGTCCCGACCCTCCACAGCCTTGGCGATGCCAAAGTCCATGACCTTGACGTAGTCGTCTTTTCCGTAAAGCCGGGTGAGCATGATGTTGGCGGGCTTCAAGTCCCGGTGGATGATGCCCACTTGGTGGGCCTCCTCGAGGGACTCGCAGATCATGGCCGCCACCCGTACGGCCCGCGACCAGTCGAGGCGCCCGCCCGCTGCCTTCTGGAGGTCGCGAAGGGTATGCCCCTCCACGTACTCCATGGATAGGATCAGCATCGCCTTGTTCTCAACGTCCTGATACAGATCGTACGTCGTGATGGTGTGGGGGTGGCTCAGCCGCGTGACGAGGCGCGCCTCGTTGAGGAAGCGCTCCACCACCTGCGCGTCGGCGGCCAGCTCGGGCTTGACCAGCTTGATCGCCACCGAACGGCCCAGGACCATGTTCGTGGCCAGGTAGACGGAGCCGAAGCCCCCCTCGCCCAGCAGCCTCTCCAGCTTGAACTTTCCGGCGAGGACCATGCCGGACTTGTCGGCGCCGGCGCGCAACTCGAAGAGAATCGCGCCGTCCTGGGGACAGGTCTTCACATCGCCGGTATGTTTAGTTCCGCAATGCGGGCAATACTTCTCACCCATGGGCAGGCTCCTCTGATGCCATGAAGGCCATGCGTTTTTATACCACCTCGACGCCGGTTCTCCAACTTGCCCGGATGGGACAAACCAGCTAACGTACCTTGAAGTGCGTTACATAATTGGACGAGGAAGACCCATGAGGAATTCCGCAATCGCTCTTTCCGTGCTGCTCCTCGCTGGATGCGGCGCAGCGGGCCCGACGATGCTCGAGTCCAGCGCACCCCAGCGTCCGGACTGGATCGGCAAGCCGTCATATCCCATGGGAGGCCTCCTCTATTACAACGGGCTCTCCACGGGGGCGGAGAACTGCACGCCAGGACGCGCTCCTCACCATGGCCCAGGAGATCGCAGTCGAGATCGGTGGGGAGATCGCCACCAAACAGATCGTCGTCGACAAACAGCAGAGCGTGGACGTCCGGATCACGACGAGCGCGCGTACGGAGAGCGTCAAGGTTGAGGACGTGAAGTTCGTCCAGGACTACTCCGAAACATGGCGCAGGGACGCGCTGGTCTACGACGCGTACGCCCTGGTCGCGGTCCCCCGGGCCGCAATCTGGCGGGCCCGCTGTGATGCGAAGGGCCACGTGATGCTGGCCTATCTCTGCGATGGAGGCGCAGAGGATGTCTGCGCCAACTCCCACCGGGACAGCGTCCGCGCGG
>CAZNWW010000727.1:0-2494 GCA_964576155.1 uncultured Myxococcales bacterium
GGCTATGGGTTTCGGTGCCTTTGGTGCCTCCGGCGCGTCCGCGTCAGACAAAGTGGAATCGTCACCCTCGAAGGGGTTTCCCTGGTCAACCGATGCATCGTCATTGCCGGTCGCCGGTGGGGGGGGCCCCCCACCCTTCCGGGCAGCCGCGACCACGTCGAGGAGCGCATCGATCGATGCAAAGGCTGCCTCGCTCTCTTCAACTTTGACTTCGCAGCCCACCGCGCCGGGGGACTGGTACCTCGGCGTGCACTCCACCTCTACCACCGGCCGGGGGACGCCACGAAGACCGAGGGTGATCTGTATCGGTTGCTGCATCCTCAAGGCATCCGCGCCGCCAATGAAGAGCCAGGAGCTTCCGTTGTTATGGAGCGTCGCGAGGATCAGTCCGAGATCCTTTGGATCGTCGAAGGCTACCATGTCCTCCATGAGCACCGGGATACTGCTGATCTCGTTCATCGCGGCTCGCTTGATGGGTCCTGTTTGGGGCCTCTGCGTCCTTCGTATCAATGTTATCAGCGGGAAGATTGGCTTGCAAACAGGAATACCCTGCCTTATTTTACACTTTCCTTGGAGACAGGGTCCTGAAATCGGCACCAGAGAAACTACTCGATACTTGTAATTTTCAGAGGAGGATGACGGAATGACACTGCAGCGAATCGGCACCATCGTTGGGGTGCTTGCCCTGAGCCTTGCGTTGATGGCGTGTGAGAATCAGGCCCAGCAGCCCGCCTCCCCCCAGGGGATGCCGCAGCAGGCCCAGACGGCCCAGATAGTTCCCCCGGAGCCTGGCGCGGCTCCTGCGCCGGTCAAGGTTCCGGCGCCGACCATCGACTACGACAAGCTCGCCAACGCGATCGCCAAACAGATCGACACCGACAAGATCGCCGACAAGATCGTGGAGAAGATCAAGGCCGAGAAGCTCCTGGCCCCAGCGCCCGCCCCGGTCAAGGTGGCTGAAGCAGCGGCCCGCCCCGAGAGGGCCGAGCGAAAGCGTCCGGAGGCCAAGAAGGGCGCCGACAGGAAGGGCGCCGACAGGAAGGGCGCCGACAGGAAGGGCGCGGCCAAGAAAGGCGCCGACAAGAAGCGCCGTCCCCGTCCCGTGCCCAAGACCGTTTGGAAGGTAACCCTGCGCGGAGACGAAGCCTACAAGGGCGCAGACGAGGCCCTGGTCACAATCGTAGAGTTCTCGGACTTTGAATGTCCGTTCTGCGGTCGTGTGGAGCCCACCATCGACACGATCCTCGAGACCTATGGCGACAAGGTGAAGGTGGTTTGGAAGGACAGCCCCCTGAGCTTCCACAAGAACGCCCGCGCCGCGGCCCTGGCCGGGTGCGCTGCCAACAAGCAGGGCAAGTTCTGGGAGATGCACAAGACCCTCTTCGCCAACCAGCGGGCTCTCACCAATGACGCGCTGAACGGCTACGCCAAGGAGATCGGCCTGGATATGGGCAAGTTCGAGACCGACTTCAACGGTCCTGACTGTGCGGCGAACGTCGACAGCGACATGAAGCTGGGAGGCGACGTGGGCGCCCGGGGCACCCCGAACCTCTACATCAACGGTCGTCAGGTCCGCGGCGCTGTCCCCTTCGAGCACATCGAGCCCGTGCTCAAGGAGGAGATCAAGAAGGCCGAGGAGCTCATCGCCAAGGGCACCCCGAAGGCGAAGGTTTACGAGGAGATCATCAAGACCGGCAAGGTCTTCAAGCCCCTCGAGGACGAGGTCAAGACCTGGGCCGCCCCGGCCCCCTTCAAGGGCCAGGCTGACGGCGAGATCGTTGTCACCATGTACTCGGACTTCCAGTGCCCCTACTGCAGCCGGATCAAGAAGCCGATCTATGCCCTCCTGGCTGAGTACCCGGACAACATGAAGCTCGAGTTCCGGCACTTCCCGCTCTCCTTCCACAAGGACGCGCACCTGGCTGCGCAGGCTTCAATGGCAGCGGACGGGCAAGGCAAGTTCTGGGAGATGCACGACCTGCTCTTCGCTAACCAGAAGGCCCTCAAGCGCGAGGATCTGGAGAAGTACGGCACGGAGATCGGACTGGACATGGACAAGTTCAAGAAGGCTCTGGACGACGGGACTTACAAGGACGTCGTGGACCAGCACTTCAAGGAAGGCCAGAAGACCGGCGTGCGGGGCACCCCTTCGATCTACATCAATGGTCGGAAGTTCCAGGCCCCCAGCCGTGACCTCAAGACCTTCAAGAAGCTCATCGACACCGAGATCCTGGTGAAGAAGTAGTTCTCCCTGCCTCCCCCTCCAGTGCTCGTACCCAGAAGCCCTGGGCACCGGGCCTGCGGCCCTGGGTAACTCATCGCTGCCAACTTGCTTTGCAGGTGGTGCTCATTTGCGCCGAGACCAATTCCCGCCGTCGGCCCCACCTCCATAGCCAGGGACCGGAACTCCCTACCCGATCGGCAGACTCCCGGCTTGGTTTCCTGGTCGCGGGCTCCCGGCTCGGATTCCTGGTCGCGGGCTCCCGGCTCGGAT
>CAZNWW010000728.1:0-2489 GCA_964576155.1 uncultured Myxococcales bacterium
AGAAGTCACTGGTTTTACAGCGGGACGAGATGATCCAACGGCCCGCACCTGCCCCGGTTTCGATCCTTCATGGCGGCGGCGCCAGCGTACGGGAAGAGATCGCCAGCCGGCCCCGTGCCGTGGCCCGGGAAGCCAAGACCACGCTCTCGCTCTGACGACCTGACTCTCCCCCGGGGCCTGAATCGCCCGAGGAGACAGCATGCACATCGGCATCCTGACCGACTTCCCGACCCAGTCCGTCCAGTCCGGACCTGCGATCCACACGCGCTTCCTCGCAGATCGGATGCAGGCACGCGGCCACGAGGTCACGCTCATGGGCACGGACACGACCATGATGGCCGAGCATACTGGCTCCGAGCAGCTCCACCTGTTCAAATCCTTCGGGTATCCCACCCACCCGAAGGTCCGCCTTTCGATGCCGTGGCCGCCGTCCCGGATCCTCAATCCGCCTCAGGTGGACCTGATCCACGGCCAGACCCAGACCCACATGATCAACTACGCAAACTGGATGCGGAAGATGTTCCGGATCCCGACGCTGCACACCTACATCGTGGATCTGCCCACCCACTCACACGCGGTCCTGTCCGACACATTGTACAACTGGAAGCCAGCGCGGGACTGGGCCTACAACACCGCCTCCGGGAAGCTCGAGCTCTCCTGGGTGGATATGTACAACCAGAGCGACGTTCTCATCGTCCAGAACCGGTTCCATGCCGAGAAGTGGCGGGACAAGGGCGTCAAGAGCCTGATTCGGGTTGTGGGCCGACCCCTGGATCCAGCCCGGTTCGACGTCCCCAGGACCAAGGACCCGTTCCCGGAGCACTTCCCGAAGGGCAAGCGCCTCATGGTCGCCTGCCGGCACGACAGGGAGAAGGACCTCCAGCTCCTGATCAGGACCTTTACACACCGCATCGCGCCGGCAGACCCCGAGTTCAGCCTCACCCTCATCGGCAACGGCCACTACCAGGACAAGCTGATCAAGCAGGCCGAGGCGTCGGGTTACGGGGACCGAATCTGGTTCCCCGGCGAGGTGCGCCACCAGCAACTCGCCCAGTGGTACAAGAGCGCAGACATCTTTGTCTACGCGTCCATCTCCGAGACCTTCGGCAACGTGATCAACGAGGCCCTGTGGTGCGGCCTCCCCGTGGTGGCCCTGAATGACCGCCTCGGCGTGGCCCACCAGGTCCGCGACGGGGTCAACGGGATCCTGATCGAGCCCCACAGGGAGGACACCGAGGGCCTCTTCGCCCGGGCGATTCTGGAGCTCGTCCGGCACCCCGAGATGCGGGGACGGTTCGGCGCAAATGCAGCCCGGATCAGCCGGGAAACCAGCCATCCCGACGTGATCGTGCGTCGCTTCGAAGGGATCTACGAGGAGGCCACGGAACATTGCAGGGAGCAAATCCGACGGCCCCTCGCGGAAGAGTCCCGCACCAACCAGCTTGCGGCATTGCTGCCCGGGTTGAAGACCTGGACGAAGTACACCTCGATGCTCCTCGGTCTCGCCCACGTTGCGACACGGATGACACCGAAGAGGAAGGCCCCGGTAGAGGAGAGCGTGCGCCGGCCCCCGCCGCCCAAACGGCGCTTGGAGACCTCCTCCCCATCATTCGATTCGAAGGTCGCCCGCCTCCCCCGGACATACAACCCAAGTAGATAGGGTTGAATGGAGCCGGGGCCAGGTCCGTCGGACCCGCCAGTTCGTCGGCTTGTTGACACCCACTCTGATATGATAGCGTTCGCAGGTTGGCGGGAGACCGTGACGACCAGGAGACCCATCATGCAGGCAACGACTCTTGCAGTCATGCTTCTATCCTTGAGCTACATTGCGCCCGCAGCTGCGGACCCGGCGCTGACACCGGAGAATCTCAAAGATCACTTGTGGGAGCACGGCGACCTGAACCAGCTTGCGGACAGCCTCCCTAAGCGGAAGCTGATCACCCGAAAATACTCCCATAAAAAAACCACCATCACCGGGGGCCTCTCCATCGGCCTCGTGAAGGCCCCCATCAACAAGGTCCTCCCTTTCGCCCGGGACTTCGCCAACTTCAAGGAGATGCTGCCCTTCTTCCTGGAGTCTGCGGTCCTCGGCAGCGGCGGCAACCGAACCCTCGTCCACGTCAAGATCGAGATCGTGAGGGGGGTGGTGAAGCTCTGGGGGAACCTGGAGTTCCTCGAGACGACGGCCGAGCGTGATGTCCGAGTGATCGCAGGAAGAATGCTCAAAGGGAACATGAAGGTATTCGAGACCCGCTTCGAGCTGGTACCCGTTCATGACCGGTGGACGCTCGTCCTCGTTCGCCTCCTCGTGGATCCGAACCTCAAGATCGCAAAGAACTCCAAAGTGAACGAGTACAATCAGGTCAACGCCCGTCGCTTCTTCCGCGCCATCCGGGACCGGGCCGAAGGCATCAAGAACTAGTCCCCACCAGGGCGTCGATCCGATCCCACATGGACCTGGCCTGACTGCGGTGCCATTCGGCACGCGT
>CAZNWW010000729.1:0-2485 GCA_964576155.1 uncultured Myxococcales bacterium
TCCAGGATCAACTCGGCGGTCTGAATCACCGAGTCCGGCGGCAAGCCGCCGCCGGATCTTCCGAGGCTCATGCTCCCCCGGGTCGGGTGGAACCGTACACCCAGGTCCCGGGCGGCCTCGATGCTCCGATCGAGGAGGTCGAGGGGCTGGTCTTCGGGGAAGAGGTAGTGGTGGTCCGCGACGGTGGTGCAGCCGGACAGGAGGAGCTCCGCCAGACCTACCTGGGCCGAACGGTACGCGCCCTCCGGGGTCAGGTGACGCCAGACCTCGTACAGCCCCGTGAGCCAGTCGAAGAGCTTGGCGTCCTGCACGCGAGGCACACAGCGTTGCAGGGTCTGGTACAGGTGGTGGTGGGTGTTGACGAAGCCAGGGTAGGCGACGAGGTCCGCGCCCTCGATGACGCGCTCCCCGGGCGCGGGGGTGAGCTCATGTCCGACGGCCTCGACACAGCGATCCCGGATCCTGACATCCACGTCATGGAGGATGCCGAGATCCGGGTCCATGGTGACGAGGGTGTGGAGGCGACGGAGGAGGAGGACAGGCATTTCTAATGTCCCTCGAGTATCTCCCGGGCCTCATCCTTGTCAGAGGAGTGCACGAGGGATGAGTAGATCGTGAAGATGTTCTCCCTGTCAACGATGCGATTCGCGACTACGCGCAGGAGGTCGACCTTGTCCGAGGAATGCACGAACGCGTCCAGCAGGGCCTTGACTTGGGCCGTGGTGAAAAAGGCCTCGCGGGAGACGCTGCGGACCACTATGAGCTTGTCGTCGGAGAAGGCCTGACCGTCGACCTCAGCCAGGAGGGCTCGGAAGCCTGTGGGCGCCATGGCGATGGGGCCTTCGGGCTCCGGCGCCAGCTCGGGCTCGGTTGGAGCCTCGATGACGACGACCTGCGGTCCCGTGGGGAGCTGCACGCAGCCGGCCTCCGTGGTGAGCTCTCTGAGGTTGATCTGGACCGTCTTCAAGTCCAGGGAGATGTCCTTGAGTTCCCTTGCGAGATCGTCCCTGGAGTCCTTTCCGAGCTTGCCGCGCTGCTGCACCAGCTTCTGGATCTTGCCCAGGCGCTGCATGGACTTCTGGAGCAGCCTGCGGGACTCTTCCTTGGGGCCCGGCGTGGCGGGGAGCATGACCTTCGCCCCGGGACGCGGCTGCGCCTCGGTCCGGGCAGGGAAGGTGAGGGTGAACAGGGCGAGGACCGTCAGGATTCCGAGTCGTTTCATGTGACACCTCCCAGGGCTCCATGGGCTTGATTAGTAACACGACCCGCTATTCGATTTCAATGGACGGGGCTGATGAATGCGCGATACTTGTGGCGTCCCGCGGGCGCAGACCCCCGCGGTCATCCGGAGGAAGTGGTGATGAGATTTGCGACACGCGCCGCCACCTTGGGCGCTGTCCTCCTTTGGCAGTTCTCCTGCTCGGGGACGGCCCCAATCGAGGAGCCCTCGAGGCCCGAGCCCACCCCCGAGTGGCGCCCGGTGCCTGTGGAGGGCGAGGAGGAGCCGGGAATCGGGGCCGGAGATCCCTCCCACAATGGGAACGGAATCGGGGCCGGAGACCCCTCCCACACTGACCCTGTGGGAGGCTCGTCCACGGGCCGATTCTCGGGCACCCGCGCGGTTGCGGCGCGCCTGGTGGACGCAGCGGGAGATCTCATCCTCGTAGAGGGTTTAAACGATCTGCGCCTGGACGTCGAGGGCCTCAAAGAGGTTAGCTACCCGTACCCGTTCGACGCGGTACAGGGGCCGCTGAAGCCCCTCCTCAGGCGGCTCGTCGTGGCGGACCACGACGCGCGCAACTGGGACATGCGGACAGGCCTCCTTCTGCCCGCGGGCGCGGTCCTGGAGTGGGATCTCCCCGCCGGCGCTGACCGGGTCCTTCATCTCTCGGTTGCCTCCTTCCCGAAGGCGTTTCGTGGTCAGAGAGCCGAGGCCTTGAAGGTGGAGGTCCTCGTCGGCGAAGCGGTCGTGTCGCAATTCGACCTCTCCGGAAAGGTGGCCTCCAGGCGATGGGAAGAGGCCGCGGTCGATCTGCCCGGGACGGCGAAGACGGTGAGTGTGCGGATCACGAGTCCCAAGGGGGTCGGTCTCAAGCCCGGGGTGGGGCTCGCCGATGTCCACGTCACCGTGCCCGCGTCCGAGGCGACGGACGCGCCGCTGCGGTTGCGGCAGGGCCCGAATATCGTGGTGATCTTTGTGGACGCGCTGCGCGCTGACTGTGTGGGTCCGGGCAATCCCGGCTTCCCGTCGGTGACCCCGTTCCTGGATGAGCGGGCCGCGGCCGGGACCACCTACACGTCGAACTTCACGGTGTCCAACCAGACCCGTCCCTCCATCGTGGGCTTCCTCCAGTCCCAGCATCCCACCGTGGGCCGCTTCCACGCGAAGTGGTGGAATTTTCGCAAGGAGAAGGTCGAGGCCTACTACGCCCGCCGCCCACCGCTCCTGCCCCTCCTCCTCCCGTCCCTCTCAGATCTCCCGGAG
>CAZNWW010000730.1:0-677 GCA_964576155.1 uncultured Myxococcales bacterium
ATGCGCTGGTCCGGCAGTTGGGCGTCATATAGCGGCAGCGTTGGTTGCGGTTGGGAGGAGTCCGGGTCGCAGGCTCCCGGCTCGGGTTCCTGGTCGCGGGCTCCCGGCTCGGATCATTCGGTGGTTGTGTTGGAAGCGATCGGGGTAAAGAGCCTGCGACTTGGGCCATCAATCGTTGTGGATGGTGTCAATGACACCTCTCCGATCCATCAACCCAGGCTGGATCCGGAAGAACCTATATTTAGCTGTCGATGGAGTCCGGTCGCACGGTTGCGCCCGTGGTTACGGATTGCTTGGCGGCGAGGCCGATGACCAGAGCGCGGCGGGCGTCTTCGCCATCTACGATGGGCGCGGCGTCCCCGGCGATTGCGTCCACGAAGGCCCGGACTTCGGCCTCGTAGGAGGCCAGGTAGCGGGTCATGAAGAAGTCGTGGGGGAGGGGGGCGTGGAAGCCCGCTGCGTCTGCAGAGGTGACCGCATGGACGCCGTGGTTTCGGTTGGCGACCATGCCCGTGGATCCCAGGACCTCGGCTCGCTGATCGTAGCCATAGGCAGCCCGGCGGCTGTTGTCGATCGCACCCACACCGCCTCCCTCGAAGCGGAGGGACAGGATCGCCGTGTCGACGTCGCCGGCTGCGCCGATGGCCGGGTCTACCAGGACCCCCGCTGTGACGTGG
>CAZNWW010000730.1:687-2468 GCA_964576155.1 uncultured Myxococcales bacterium
TCCCCCATGAGGAAGCGGGCCATGTCCAGGTCGTGGACCGTCATGTCCAGGAACATCCCCCCGGACACGGCCACGTACTCGGCGGGCGGCGGCGCGGGATCCCGACTGGTGATTCGCAGGATCTCCGGGACGCCGATCCCGCCACCTGCGATTACTTCCCGCATCCGGGCGAAGTCCGGGTCGAACCGGCGGTTGAACCCCACCTGGAGCTTGACAGCCGCGCTGCGCACTGCGCCTAGGATCTCGTCCAGGCGTCTGAGATCCAGGTCTACGGGCTTCTCGCAGAAGATATGCTTGCCTGCCCGGGCCGCGGCGATGACCTGCTCCGGGTGGGCGTCGGTACTCGAACAGATCAGCACCGCGTCCACCGCGGGGTCTTCGAACACCGCCCCGGCGTCGCCTCCCGCATCGGGGATACTCAGCTCCCGGGCCAACTCTCTGGCGACATCCTCCCGGGGATCAGCGATGCGGATGATCCGGGCGCTGCGGATGCGCGTTGCGATGGTCCGAGCGTGGACCATGCCGATGCGTCCGGCGCCGATGAGACCCAGCTTCATGTGTACCTCCGATCTCTGTCATCCCGAGTGCAGCCGAGGGACCTCAGGCTCCATGTACTCAAAGCCTGAGATCCTTACTTCGTCATCCCGAGCGCAGCCGAGGGACCTCAGGCTCCATGTACTCAATGCCTGAGATCCTTCGACTCCCTCCGGTCGCTCAGGATGACGGTCAACTACCATCCAAGCTCCCGCAGAAACGCTCGGTTCCTGCGTGCGCTCTCCAGGGGCGTCCCCATACCGGGGAGCACGTCCTGCTCCACCACGACCCAACCCTCGTATCCGTCCTGTCCCAGGCGATCCGCTATCGCAGGGAAGTCCACGACGCCGGCGCCCAGCTCCGGGAAGATCCCCTCCCGGACCAGGTCGAAATAGTCCCATCCGGCTTCATCCGCCCCGGCCGCGATGTCGGGATCGAAGTCCTTGAGGTGAACGTGGGGGATCCGACCGGCGAAGCGCGTCAGCGCGTCCACAGGATCGCCGCCTCCGAGCGCGTAATGGCCCGTATCCAGGCAGAGGCCCAATCGCTCCGGCGAGGTAGCGTCCAGGAGGCGGGCGATCTCGTTCGGGGTCTCGAACCAGCCGCCGCCGTGGTGATGGAACACCACCGGCAGCCCTGTCTTGTCCGTGATCTCCTCGGCGACCCGGTCCACCGCCCCAGCGACACGCCGCAGGTCATGGGGAGAGAGCCCGGCTGACGGCTGGATCCGGCCGGCTCGTGCCCGGCGCAGCGGGTCTGCGCCGTTGTCGTCGGCGAGGATCAGGAAAGGCCGCTGCCCAGCCGCGGCGATGAGCCGCGCGACCCGGAGCGCGTCCCGGACGCCCCGCTCCACCGCGTCGTCCGCGACCCAGGGGATCGGGACAAAGGCCCCCACCAGCTCCAGGTTCGCCGCGGACAGCGCGGCCGCCAGAGGCTCCGGCTCCGTGGGCAGGAGGCCCAAGTCGCCGAGCTCGGTGCCGGCATAGCCGGCAGCGGACATCTCCCGAAGGATCCGCTCCCCCGCTGTCTTTGTGGGAGGGACTCCCACAAGCTCCTCATCGAACTCCAGCGCACCCCAGGAGCAGGGAGCGTTCGCTACGCGGACGCTCACTCGTCGCCCTCTCCGTGGTAGCAGCGCTCCCGGGTCCGTCCTGCCTCCCAGACCTCCCGGGCCTCCCGGACCGGCTCCATCTCGGAGACCTCGGCCACGGGGACGTCCCACCAGGACTCGTAACCCGGCACCCTGG
>CAZNWW010000731.1:0-2468 GCA_964576155.1 uncultured Myxococcales bacterium
AAACTTCACCTCCCCAGCTCCACTCGGATCCTCTCCACAACCGCGTCCATTCTCTCAATCACCTCGTAATTCCAGGATCAGAGGGTTCTAAACCCTCGCCGCTGGAGCCGCTGAGTCTGACATTCGTCGTAGCGTTTTCTCTCGCACGGACATAAGGGCTTACAAAGGTGTCGCGTGGGAATAGCGAGGTCGATGGTCGGAGGGGACGCGGGGAAGGCAGGGACTTCTGTTGGTTGCTGGTGCGGACTCCCCCATCCCCCTTTGGGGTACTTCCCCCAGCGGGGGAAGAGGGAAAAAGTGCCGAGCGCCGAATTATACGCCAAAGATCCTTCCGCATCGTACCCAGCACCGGGACCGACGAAAAGGTAGCCTGGGGCCTTCTCCAAACTGGTGGGCTCGGAGAAATGGAACGCTCCACCGGAGCGTTCTACGACTTCGTCGTACCCGGCTCATCCCTGACCGAGGTGGCCTTCCAATCGGAGACACCGACCAGCTTACGGCAATGAAGGTTAGGCTGGGGACGACAGTCCCGGAACAGGTCAGTGGCACCGTGGATGTTACCGTGTCTTGCCACGACAAGACAGGATTCAGTCGCAGTTGGCGTCAAAGAGGAGAAGGATAATCAGGCGTAATCTTATTACCATCACCGCTCCAATCGGTCTTGACCTCGACCTGGCCGGACGGCCACAGGATCTCGCAGACCTCCCACATATCCTGTGGCATCAGCTTCACAGAGGCCGCCTCAAAAACCAGCTGGCTGTGGATATACACCCGCACAGTCGCGTAGGACTCGCCGTAGCCATGATCATTCCAATAGTGGACGCCGACCTTGTAGGTCAGGTCCTCGGGGATGGCAAAGTTTATATTCTCCGGGCCCGCGCCGTCGGTATCGTCCAGATCCAGGCTGGGGTTGTCGCCTTCGGAGGGATCATACGTTCCCCACTCCGGGTGCGCGTTGAACCAGAAGCAGTCGAATGGCTCGTCGAACCACCCATCGGGTTGCCCATCCCCATCGATATCCGGGCCTCCGGCCCAGGGATGAACCAGGTGAAGATCCAGGTCCGAGCCCGCGTCCGGCCCTTCATCGGTCTCGTCCGGATCCCCGGGTGTGTGCCATAGCAGCTCGATGTGGATCGCCTTGTCAGGGATGACCACGACCTCGAAGGTGTCCGGACCGCAAGAGGGGACGCCCTGCGAGTTATAGACCACCAGCTCGAACGTGTACTTCCCGGCCACGTCAACTTCGAAGTCAGGGTTTGGGTGGGTCTCCGAAGGAATGAAGACCGGTTGGGATCCCGAGGGCTGCTTCACAGACCAGCTCCACTTCGCTACAGCGCCTTTGGTAGCGTAGCTCTGGTCGCCATGGAGGTGCAGGACGGTCTGCGGGATCACCTCACTGCCCTCGTCACACTGGATCACCGCAGTGGGGCAACAACGGCACCCCCCCCCGAATCCGGAGACCGGAACCTCGAAGTCGCCCGAGGGAGCATCGGTCTTCACGATCAGGGTGGCTACGTCCAGGATGGGGTTGCCATCGACGTCCATGGGATTCATTTCGTCGGGAACGAACTCGATGTTGACGGTCACGTCGGCACCGACAGGCACGATGACCGGGTCGCCCTCGGCGGGCTCGTGATCCAGGGGACTGGCTTCCACTGAAAAGTCCGCTGACGAGCCTTCCGTAAACGCTATGCCGTATAGCTCGAGGGGTACGTCGCCGCAAGCAGAGATCGCCAGCGGCAACATGGCCAGATCACCGATCTTCTTCCCGCCGAAATTCACCTGCTGCGGGTGAACGCTCACGCAAGAAACCGGCGTGACATCGGGGATCGAAAGAGCCGTCGCCGTGCCCGCGACTGTCCACACCTGTGTCTTGTAGCTGCCCGGATTTTCATCGCCTGCGTCGGAGTAGTCTGTGGGCTGGCTCGAGGCGTCACCGTCCCCCGGGTCGACTGGTGTCGAGCCATCATCGCAGCCGCAAGTCAAGGTAAGGAGTATGACAACCAGATAGGAATGGTGCGCCACGGTGTACCTCCTTCGTATTCATAGGAACACCCGTGGCGACGGGATCTGATCATTCAGAGGTCCTGGGATGGCTCCCACCGGTTCCGGTGGATGCTCCCCCGGTTCAAGTCCTCAGCGGGGCGAGGGGGGGGGGACTCGGCCGGGTGACCGATGGCGATGATGGCCAACACCCGCTGCTCCGATGGGAGTCCGAGGAGGGGCCGGACCTCGTCCTCGGCCGCTCCGCCGGCCTCGCTCCGTCGGCCGCGGATCTGGATCCAGCAGCTCCCGAGGCCGAGGGAATGTGCGGCGAGTTGGAGGAAGGTGCACGCGATGGAGCAGTCCTCCACCCAGCAGTCAGACAGGGTCTCGTCCCCACTGACCACCACGCCGAGGGGCGCGTCGGCGAGGAACGCCCCACCGTGGGGCTTGGCCTTCGACAGGGCGCTCAGGAGTTCCGGGTC
>CAZNWW010000732.1:0-2467 GCA_964576155.1 uncultured Myxococcales bacterium
GAATGTCTCGTCGTCCCGCCATGGCGACAAGACCGTCAGGAGGTCAAGTGTGATCCAGGCATCCTTCGAGGCAAGGGCTGCGCGACCGACGGTCTTCGCAGCGTCGATGCCCTCCATGTCCAGCAGCGTGCGGGCGACCCGCTCGGAGACCTTGCGGTCGTCCCCCGGGAGGAGGGAGGCAAGGAGGTCCCCGGGGACCTCGGCGCCCGGGAGCGCAGCGAGGCCGTCCAAGGCCTCCAGGCGCTGCCGCCGGGTCCCCCGGGCCACCTGAAGGGCGAGATCCGCTGCCAGACGGTCCATCACATCGCCCCAGTCCGGGGCCCAGGGCCGATCCGGCCCGTAGTCCAGGCAGCCCGCCAGGAGATCCGAGCGGCCACAGAAGATCCGTATGTGGAAGTGGTCGTCGTGGGCTTTGGAGTCTGACGGCTGGTGCAGGACCACCGCGGCCCGCCGCTGGAGCCAGGTGGGCTCCCGCCGCCGCCGGGCCTCGTCCAGGAGGAGGCGCTTCACGCCCTTCGAGCAGAACATCCACTGCACCACCGGATCGTCCGAGGCCAACATGTTTCGCACGAAGGTCCAGGTCGCCGCCGTATCCAGATGGCGACCTCCGGCGCGTCCCTTGTCGTTGCAGGAGATCAGACGTCCCGCCGGATCGGGATGTCCCTTGTCGTCCATGAAATAGAACGCCACGTCCACGTCTCGGCCACCCTGGTGGCTCCGACTCTGTGCGATGGGACCTCCGCCGCGACGGGAGAGGTTGGCGACGTCGAGGACCACCCCCGGATGCCGGTGCGCGGTCGCCGCTGCGGCGTCTCGGAGGAGGCGCACCAGAGGGGCGACCCCGTAGTGGGTCCCCCGCTGGGACACAACCGGGACCCGCCTCCAGCCCGGACCAACGGGGGGCAGGGACGTGTCGTTCTCCACCAGGCCGTCGGAGGCCTTGTGGATGGAACGGCTGTCCAGGCGGCTGCGGGCGGTGTCCAGGAACTCCGAGAGAGAGAAGTTGGTGCGATCCCGGCCGTGGGCAGGGGCGACGGTAATAAGAAGGAGAAGCGGAAGTACGGTGCGCCCGGGCATTATCAACCGATGACACTCACCAGTGCGTTGCGCATCACCTTCATGTCCTCGAAGCGATCGTCAGGCTTCTTGGCCATGGACCGGGCGAGGAGCTCGGTCAGCGCAGCCGGCACTATAGGATTGATCACCCTGGGATCCGGCATCGGCGAGCGACGGATCATCTTCACCAGTTCAGAAACGGAGCGGGCGCGGAACGGAGCCTGTCCTGTCACCATCTTGTAGAGGCTCGCGCCCAGGGAGTAGACGTCTGCCCGGTGATCCGCAACCGATGCATCGGTCGTCTGCTCCGGGGGCATGTACGAGAGGGTGCCGAGGCCCGAGCGGCTCTCCTCGAGGAAGGCCTCCTCGAGGATTTTCGCTATGCCGAGGTCGAGGAGCTTGGCCACCCCACCCTTCGAGAAGAGGATGTTCGTGGGCTTCACGTCCCTATGGACGATGCCGCTTCCGTGGGCAACGTCCAGCGCAGTTGCCGTCTGCACGCCGATGCTCACTGCGAGGTCGATGGGGAGGCGCCCGAAGCGTTTGATCCACCGTCCTACGTCCTCACCCTCGACGTATTCCATGGCGATGTAGCCCAGGCCACCCTGGACGCCCGCATCGTAGACCATGACGATGTTCGGATGATTGAGCCGCGCACCGGCGCGGGCCTCTCGCATGAAGCGCTCCATGGTCTTGACGTGGCCGCCGAAGTCCTTCTTCAGGACCTTGAGCGCCACGAGACGACCGAGGTTCACCTGCTCGGCGAGGTAGACCACGCTCATCCCCCCGACGCCGAGCTGACGCAGGAGACGGAAGCCTCCCAGGTTTGTGCCTACGAGCTCGGTGGGCTCGAGGCCCAGGAAGCAGCTGCGGCTCTCGGATCCCTGTCCGGGTTGCGCAGGACGAAGGAAAGGGGTCGCAGGGAGGCCCTGGTTGATCATCACGGGTATCTTCCCCACGGAGATCAGATCGCCGAAGCGGAGCTTGCAACGCTCTACCCGGGTTCCGTTGACGAAGGTCCCGGCATCGGACTCGTTGTCAATCAGGAGGACCTCGCCGTTGCGTTCGATGATCTGGCAGTGGGCCTCGTCTACGTCCTCGCCGTGTACTATGAGGTCGCAGTGGTCACCCGCGCCAACCAGAATCTGCTCTGCCCGGCGCACGGGGTGGACGTCATCCTCCTGCTCGAAGTGCTTCACTACCAGATAGGCTACAGGGGTAGGGCCCGGGTCTTTGGGCGCGTTCTCCAAGGGTATTGCGACGGTGGAGCGGGTAGGATCCAAGGGAATCCGGACCTTCCTGCCGCAGTGGGGGCATTCCACACCCGAGCCGGGGTCCTCGTCCTCGAAGACGTTGAACTCGGAGCGGCAGGCGCCGCAGACCACGACCCGCTTCTGCTGCTCCTGGAGGA
>CAZNWW010000733.1:0-2460 GCA_964576155.1 uncultured Myxococcales bacterium
CCGCTGTTCTTCCTCTATCTGGACCTGGCCGCGGAGACCGAGGAGCAGCTCGCAGCGCGCCAGGCCATCGTCGCGTCCTGTTTCCGAACAGTGCTCGACGAGGGAGCCAAGGTGGACGGCCCCTTGGACATTCACGAGCTGGTGCGGGTGAACAAGGCCCTGGACAAGTTCGTGGAGTTCCCCACGGACCTGGAATTCCTGACGGATCACGGGGGCGGCGGGCTGAGCTGGATCGGGACCTACGGCCCGGTCTCCCGCTTCGCACGCGCGGCCCACGTGGCCACGGAGATCATGGCCCCCCGGGGGTGGCCGCCGGTGATCGTCAGCCGTCCCATGCGCGGCGGCCACTACGGGGTGATCCGCTTCATCACCACCTTCGACAAGAACGACCCGGACGAGGTCCGCAGCGTCCGGGAGGTCAACGCCGCGCTCCTCGAGGCCCTGACCGACGAGGGCTTCCTCATGTACAAGACCCCGGTCTGGGCCTGGAAGGCCCTCGCACCACGCATGGATCCGGGGATGCTCCGTATGATGAAGGACATCAAGGGACTCCTGGACCCCCAGCGGATCTTCAACCCGGGGAAGCTGGGGCTCTGACCCCGATTCCACGCACTCAAAGTGCAGAACCTTCGTTACGTTACTTTCCTTCGACCGCCCTCGACATATTGAGCTTGGCGTAAAAAAGGTGGAGCCCGCGGCCAAGGGCCGGGGGTAGAATCCAGAGGAGGAGCCCGAAAGGGCGACGACGAAGGACACGGAGGTAGTGGCCATAAACGAACGTAGTTAACGGGATCCCCTCTCGATCAGGGCCCATTTCTTCTTCCTGGACCATCCCTTGTAGAGATATTCGAAGAGCAGAGGCTCGGGGGAACTTCTTGGGACCCCGGCCACGTTTGGCTGCCGACGTGGGCCTCTTTACAAATCCGGTGAAGTCCAGCAGGTGGTTGCCCCAGTGTTGATGCGCGTGCGAGTCCTGTCCCGAACGCGTTTCCCGAACGCGTTTCCCACCCCACGACCCTGCCGAATCGCATCATGGGGGCATGGACATCAAGTCTGAAGATACTGCTCGACGAAGGGCTGGCAGGCAAATAGTATCAGGGCATAGCTCAGGGAGGAATTCGGGAGTGTATCAACCGAAGGCGCTGCCATCGCCGGGCTCGATTCCTGTGCGGTTCAGAATCATTGATTGAGGGAGGTCCGACTGATGAAGATTTCACAAATGCGATTGCCGTGGGCCATGATCATGGCCTGCCTTCTGTTCACCGGGCCGGTCATCGCGGAGTCTACTGCTGAGGCCGACGAGTCGAATCACGAATGTCCTCTGAAGATGAAGAACGGGACGGGGGAATCGGACCAACTCCACCAAGCTCGTCCGGGACTTGAACTCAAAGGAAACAAGAAGAAGCTCGGATGTCCGTACGGAACCAATCCCTACGGGAATTTCGAAGGACAACAAGGATCACATATTCTCTGTATCGGCACCGAGGCCATCGCATCGATCAGGTGCAAAGGAAAGATCGTCGAGTTCGGAAAGAAGCACCTGGGCGATGCGGTTGATGATGACATGATCAAGGCTCAGAACCTGGACGATCTCTGCGTCAAGTTCGTCCCCAAGGGTAAATACTACCTGGGAAAGAGGGTTGAGCCGTTTGTCAAAACCAGGAAGACCTCGAACAAGAAGAAGAAAAAGAACAAAAAATCCAACCTGATAACAAAGTAGAACTGCTGTCAGGCCGGCCGACGTTGGGGACTGTCAGGAAGGCGATGATGACCATGGACACGTCGCACTTCGGATAGCCATGCTCAGTTGATGGGCTGGTCCATGCTGTCCTGTGCCAGGATTGCCTGGATGGTAATGAGGTCTGTCGAGGCCTCCCAGTCCAGGGACGGGTCGTCCTCAGAGATCTCCAAATCTGTGATCTGGGCCTCGACGTCGACGAGGCGCTCATCCGTTGGGGGATGGGTCGAGAAGAGCTCGCCCAGCCCGGAGAGGGCGTCGGACACAGGATCCGGATCCCGCCCTTCCCCACCCTCGAGGGCCTGGAGGGTCTCGAAGAAGCCCACGATGCCCCAGGGGTTGAAGCCCGCGGCCACCGCGTACTCCACGCCCAGCATGTCGGCCTCACGCTCCTGATCCTTGTCAAAGGTCAAGCCTGCGCCGATCTGTAGCGCACCTGTGACGATGCCGCCGATGTCCTCATCTCCGAAGAGGCCTCCGAGGCTCTCCGCGATGATGTAGGTCTCCATGTTCGCCACACCATGGTATGCGGAGATGTGCCCAAGCTCGTGCGCCAGGACGCCGGCCACCTCCGCACCATTGGACGCTGCGTTCAAGAGCCCCGTGGTGACGTAGAGGTATCCTCCGGGGATCGCGAATGCGTTGATCTCCTCGGTATCGATGACGGTGACCACGTAGTCCAGGTCGGGGCGATGGGTGTGGGGAACGATCCGCTGGCCAAT
>CAZNWW010000734.1:0-2455 GCA_964576155.1 uncultured Myxococcales bacterium
CTCGTCAACTCTCAACCCCGACGAAAAACGGGAAAGTTATTAAATCAACGATCCTGAGGGGGATGAGAGAGCAACTCACTCGAGGCCACAGCCTGGTGGTTTTCCCCGAAGGAACCCGAGGAGAGGCGGGGCAGATCGCGCCTTTCAAGAGTGGCGTGGGCAGGTTGGCAATCGAGTTCCCGGAGGTACCGATCGTACCGGTGTATCTCGCCGGGCCTGAGCGGGCCTTTCCCAAGGCGAGTTCTTTCCCGGTCCCCCTGTGGAACCGCGCGATCGTGGGACCTCCCCTGCTCCTGACGGGAACGAGAAAGGAGATCACCACGACCCTGGAGGGGATGACCCGGGAACTGGCAGAATCGGAGGCCGCCTCCCGGCACAGGAGAATGAGGCGGGCGCGGGTGGTGACCACGCTGGCGGTGCTCGGGATCGACGGATCGGGAAAGAGCACGCTTGCCCGGGCTCTCGCCCAGCGTCTTTCCCGGGATGCCCGCACCTGCCTGATCACCGACGATGTCGCCTTCTTCGAAGGCGGAAAGCGGAGGGAAGTGCAGCTCCTGCTCAAGGAGAGACTCCGGGAGGCGATCGGGAGACGGGCGAAGAGCGCCGGCTCCCTCAAGAGCTACAAGATCCCGAAGCTGGCGGAGCTCCTCCTCCGCGACCGCATGGTGGAAGAGGTCCGGCGCTGGTACGCCCCGGACCTGATCGTCATGGACGGGGCACCCCTCCTGAACATCACGGCGTGGGCGAAACTGTATCGGGACGAGGCCTTCGACGAGTCGATCTGCGCCTCGGTTCTGCGCATCCTGACGGGACAGGATGACGAGGTCGGCGCAGCTGATCCCGTCTTTGATAAATTCCCCGAGTTGGTGACGCTGAAGCGGCTCTACCTGACCAGGCTGGAGCTTCCCGACGCGGTGTTGTTCCTCGACGTGGATCCCCGGGTGTCGATGGAGAGGATTCGCTCGCGGGGCGAGAAACAACAGGTCCACGAGACCGAGGAGAAGCTCGGGAGGCTGCGGGAGGGTTATCGCCTGGTGTGCGAGGTGGTCGAAAGGGATCTCGGGGTACCCGCCCGAGCCCTCGACGGGCGCCTGCCGGTCGAGGCGGTTATTGAAAACGCGCTTGGTGAACTCGGCCGGATGAGCGGCCCGAAGCTCGATCAGCTTCGCGAGCTTGGTGGATTTGCAACGGAGGATGCCGGTGGCTGAAGCGCGCCAGGTACACGTAATAGCCTCCACCATCTCCGGGTCGATCAGGGATTGGAGGAAGGTGGAGAGGATCGTGCCCCTGTTCAGGGAGCACGGGCACGAGGAGGTCTCGCTCCAGCTGGTGGACAGCTACCGCGAAGCTCGAGAGCGGACCCGGGACCTCGTAGCCGGCGGTTGCCGGCAGGTCATCTCCGCGGGAGGCTCGGGGACCTTTAACAGTGTGCTGGAGGGGTGTATCGACTCCGGCGTTCCTCTGGGGGAGGTGAAGCTGGGTTTTCTGCGCAAGGGGTCGGCGGATCTTATCGGCAAGGCACTGGGCATGCCCGATGAGATCGATGCGGCCATCCTGGTCTTCGTCGAATCCCTTTCCAGGGGCCGGACCGTGAGGTGCGATGTGATCAGGGCCGCAAGCGCCCTGGGCGACACGCCACCGCGCCACTTCGTCGGATATGGTGGTGCCGGGATCTTCGGCCGCGTGCCCTACTTCACCGAGAACCGTTTCATGAAGTACTACAAGGGCATCCTGAGTCAGCTCTTTGGCGACCTGGGTCCCTTCCTCGTGGGGTCATTCCTTGCCGCCATGGAGAAGGTCCTGCGGCTGCCTGGAGGCAAGTGCGGGCCGTGGTCGATCTCGGTGGATGGAGAAGAGCGGTCGCAGGGGTGGTATCAGGCGATGATCATCGTCAACGGTGATCTGGGTCCCGATTTGCCATTCGCGCGCTCGGTGCCGCTGGGTTCCGGTGATTTCCACGTCTTCGCCCTCAAGGACCTGGGCGCGCTCAAGCTGCTCGGTCAATTCAGGCGGGCCTTCGACTCTACCATCCAGGATGAGCCGGAGAGATGGGGTTTCGAGCACTACCGGGTCCAGGAGATGCTCTCCCTCTCCCCTTGCGGCGCTTCGTCCTTTCCCGTCAACGTGGATGGCTCGACCATGATGTGTCGCGGCGCGGCGAGCTTCCGGATTGTCGATCAAGCCAATCTGATGGCACGGGTCTAGTCGGTGTTGCTCCTTCACCAGGAGGTAGAATCATGCGAGCATATGTAGAAGTTGGTTTGATGGCGCTGGGCTTGGTGGTGAGTGGCTATGTCCTAGTCTATGCCCAGGAGCCTCCGGTCGTGGCCGCGATCAACCCCACCTCTGGCACCGACTTGGGGGGGACGCAGGTACAGATACGAGGCGACCATTTTCAAAACGGCGCCACGGTCACCTTCGGCGGGATTCCCGCCACCGAGGTACGGCGCTCAAG
>CAZNWW010000735.1:0-2450 GCA_964576155.1 uncultured Myxococcales bacterium
CCGTTATGGACGGGGTGACCAACTTGCCCGCGCCGCCGATGAGCTTGAGGATCAGCCGTGGCAGCAGCGTGAAGACGAAGATGATCGGCGTCTCCAGGGCCATGATGATGCCGACCGGCCGGCTCACCACCATCGACCAGCGCTCGGAAGCCCGGAACGCGAGGCTCTTGGGAGTGATCTCACCAAAGACCACCACGAGCAGGGTCATCGCGACGGTGGCGACCAGGACAGCGAATCCGCCGCTGCCCAGCCACCGTATCGTGAAGGCCGTGCCCACCGAGGAAGCAAGGATGATGAAGGCATTCTCGGTCAGTAGGATGGTCGCGAAGAACCGCTCTTGCTGCTCCACGCCCACTATCCGCATAACCGCCCGCGCGGACCGGTTGCCCTGCTCCGCCAGGTGCCTCATGCGGACCTTGTTGACAGAGATGAGGCCGGCCTCGGAGCTGCTGAAGAAGGCCACGGCCAGCAGGCTGAATACCAGTAGCACGAGTTGGAGCGTCGTGCCGAACCCCAGATCAAGTGTCGCTTCCATCAGTAACCTCGCCGCCGGGTCGCTTCTGTGGTGTCAATCATGTAGTGACGAGCCATCTCCGCCTTCATCCTCATCTTCTCCTGCCAGGGACGCGTCTCCCCTTGATGTGACAAAATCGCTGGATGCTCACGACGCGGTGATTCGCACCCATGTCAGGGGGAATCATACGACAAGAGCCAAATCAAAGTCTGGAAGTCGCCCTGCCACCATCCCCAGTCTCGTGGAATCCCCCCGCCGAACCCCTTGACCCCGCACCTGCGGGACATCATAATGGGCCATCGTTCGGCGAGCCGGATATTGACGCCGCGACTCGGAGGATTTACGAAATCTTCGACCGCATGTTTCACGGATCGTCCAGATCTGCCTGGTTCGGCGCCGCGGCCCCCTCAAGCTGGAACGGACCCTCGCGCGCGTCTTCCATCCGTAGCGTAGTGCCACACCGTTCGTCCACCATTCACTGGAGGTCCCGATGAGCCAGGAATCCGCCCCAATCGACGTGATGCGTTTGGTACACGCGGCGATGGCCGGCAGCGCCGAGAGGGTAGAGCAAGAGGCGGACCGGCTGGAGGAAGGCTCCTCCCTCCAGCCCTTCCGTTCCGCATTCAATGAGTGGGCAACGGCCTTCATGTACCTCGCGGAGAGGGAGGACGACCTCTTTTCAAGCCATGCCGGGGACCATGACTCCCATGACGCAACCCCTGAGGACGGGGCGCAGATGGCCATGCTCGCCGCCAACAAGGACGAACACCGCGAGATGGACGAGAAGTTTCAGGCCGTCATGGACGTGCTCAACGTCGAGATAGGGCGTACAAGCATCATACGCCGAACGCAACAGCACCTATTTGGCTCGGTGCTGGCGCTGCGGATCGCCCAGCAGGACCACATCGAAAACGAACGCGCCTTCGTGCTGCCCGCACTCAAGCAACGCTTCAGTTCCCGGGAACAGCTCGATCTGGTCAAGGAACTCCTCGTCGACGGCATGTCAAACGATCCGCGCTGGGTCCTGGATTGGATGGGGCAGCACCTGGACACCGAGGAGCGTGCCACCCTCGCCGGATTCGAGGAGATGCTCGCTTCATAACGTGTCGCCCCAGCCACGTGGGAAGGTGGGGTCGACCCTCCTCTCCCTCCCTAGGGAGAGGACTGAGGTGAGGGTCTCCGGAGGTGAGGGTCATCCGGCGGCCCCAGCTTAGTCCTCGACGTCCTCGTCCCCGTCCGCCTCTTCGAGCAGCTTATCGACGGTCCGCCGTGTCACCGCTCCGCTGAATCCCCGCCGATTCAGGTACGCCCACAGCCGCCGTCTGAAAACAGCGCGGTCGAGCTTCGCGAGTCTGCGGGCGGCCTTTGCCCCGGCGGCGTAGGCGTTTTCGTCGTCGTCCATGTTCTGGACCGCCTCGCTCGCCACCGAGGCTTCGACGCCACGGGTCTCAAGTTCGCGCTGAACCACCCAGGAGCTTTTGGGGTTGTTGGACTCCCTGCTCGCCCGCCACGCGCCGGCGAAGCTTGCGTCGTTCAGGTAGCCCTGGTCGGTCAAGAGCTCGACCACGCTATCGACCACATCCGGCTCGAACTTGCGTCCGAGCCGGGTTGTCATCTCCTTGCGGGTGCGCGGTCGGTAGGCGATCAGGCGCAGCGCAGTGGAGTGCGCGCGACGCAGTGGGTCTGTTGTGCTCATCGGCGATGGCGCCCCGGGGCTAGGCCTCCACTCCGGCCACTGCTTCGTCTTTCGGCGCCGGGGTGGGGGGAGCAGCGTCTTCTTCCATCTTCTCCCGAATCATGGCCTCGAGCTGGTCCATCATGTCCGGGTTGGCCTTCAGGAAAACCTTGGCGTTCTCCCGGCCCTGACCCAGCTTCGTCTCGCCCATCGAGTAGAAGGAGCCACTCTTCTTCACAAACCCCATCTCTCCGCCCAGCT
>CAZNWW010000736.1:0-2449 GCA_964576155.1 uncultured Myxococcales bacterium
GATCTCCATTCCCTCGAGACCGCCCACCATGAAGCCTGCGGATTCCTCGAAGGGGCAGAGGTGGGTGACCCCGGATTCTCCGTCGGGGAGATCCTGGATCGCCGGCATGAAGACGAAGTCCACCTCTGGATCATTGAGGAGCTTCGAGACGTGGCCATAGATAAGCTTCACAGGGAGACAGGTCTCCGCGTTGAGGCGGGCCACGCCGACCTCCAGGGTGGCGCCTGTCGATGGACCGGGGAGGACCACCCGGAACCCGAGGGTCCGAAGGAAGGCCGCCCAGTAGGGAAAGAGATCGTACATCATCGAGGCCCGGGGGATCCCCGCCACGCCGAGCCAGGCTTCTCCACCAGCGTGGGCCTCGAGGCGGGTCTCGACCTCCCGCGTCAGATCCGGGATGCCCCCTGTCTGGGACGCAGACTTCCTGGCGCTGAAGCGCTCACAGACGTCTCCGAAGAACGATGTCCGTTCCTCGACCCGGATCTTGCTCACTTGGCAGAGGTTGGAGCAGGCGCGACACTCGAAGATCTCGACGCCGGCCGACTCCACGGCGTCCAATCCCAGGAAGAGCGTCGGCCGATCCCCCATGGCGTCCTGAGCCGAGATGGCGGCGCCGATGGCTCCGGACAGTCGATTATAGGGGTGCACCACGACCCGCTTTCCGAGCAGCGCCTCGAAGGCCGCGACCACCGCACGATTGGACGCAACGCCACCCTGGAAGACGACGTGTTCCCCGATGACACGTCCTGCGACGACCCGCTCCAGGTAGTTCTTCGCCACGCTCACTGCGAGACCGGCGAGGATGTCGTTCAAGGGGACGCCGCGCTGTCGGGCCGCTACGACCTCTGTGTCCATGAAGACCGTGCATTGGCTTCCCAGGGAGGCCGGGGCCTTAGCGGCCAACGCCAGGGTCTCGAACTCCTCTCGGATTGATACACCGAGCGCGTCGCCCTGCTCCTCCAGGAAGGATCCGGTGCCCGCCGCGCAGATCTTGTTCATCACGAAGTCTGCGATGTTCCCGTTCCTCACCGAGACGAACTTTGAATCCTGGCCGCCGATCTCGAGGATGGTGTCCACCTCGGGGAGCACGTGACGCGCACCGATGAGCTGGCAGGTTATCTCGTTCTTTACCACGTCCGCCCCGAGGAGGCTCCCGGCCAGGTGTCGGCCGGACCCGGTGGTGCCGACGCCGAGCACCCGAAGGTGATCCCGGGTCCGTTCCTTGAGGATGCCGAGGCCCTCTCGAACGACTCCCAGAGGATCGCCACGTGTCCGGAGGTAGATCCCGTCCAGGAGCTCGCCGTCCGGGGAGAGCAGGGCGAAGTCCGTAGAGACGCTCCCGACGTCGACTCCGAGGTATGCGTCGACGGGCGCGGTGGGTGCTATGACGGGCTCGTCACAGAGTTCGATGGACGGCGCAGCGAGGTCGATGTCCAGGTTCCCGCCGCGCTTCCCTCCTACCCCACCCCTCTCGGACCATGCGATGATCTCCGACGAATCGCAGGGAACGCCGGCCTCCGCAGCGGCGATGGCGACCCCCAATGCGGCGAAGTGCCTCGGCTCCGGTGTCTCGATGATCTCTTCTTCCTGCAATTCGAACACATCTACGAACGCGCGTCGCAGTCCAGGGTTGAGCGCGCCTCCTCCTGCGATCATCACCGGCAGCGCCAGCTCGTTCCCCCGCAGCAGCGTGGCCCGGAAGTTCCGCGCCAGGGCCGCACAAAGGCCGAAGGTGATCTCCGCCATGGGCGTGCCTTTCTGCTGGAGATGGATCATGTCCGACTTTGCGAACACGGCGCAGCGCCCCGCAACGGAAGCCGCCCGGGGCGCGTCCAGCGCGGTGGCGGCGAGGGTCTCGATGTCCATGCACAGCCGGCCGGCCTGCTGCTCCAGGAAGGCACCGGAGCCCGCCGCGCATTCTTCGTTGAGCGCGAAGGTCTCGAGGCGACCGCCTGGACCGATGCGCAGCCACTTGGACTGGTGCCCCCCGATCTCGATTACACATCGAATCTCGGGGTGAAGCCTCGACACTGCCCTCGCCGTGGCCAGGAGATCCGTCTCCTGATAAGCGCCGACGAGGTCGGAGAAGCGCGCCTTCCCGCCGCCGGTGGCCCCCAGGGTGCCCGTTCGAGACTCGGTGATCACGAACGCCTCGCGGGTGGAGATCTGCCGTCCCGGCTCGGCCTTGTCGAAGACGAAGCCCAGGGGTTTCGGTCCAGCGACCCTCTTGGCAGACTGGGACCTGTTCCCCCTGCTGAGGATCGACTGGGGCGTGAAGCCATTGTGGAGTGCGTTGAGCCCGGGCGGGGTCCTCGCCGGTGTGGATGACTGAGGAGGGACTGGCGGGGGAGCCCTGGTTGGAGGCGCGGGGATCTTGTCCCGGGGGCTTGGCGGTGGACCGGCCCTGTTTCCGTAGTAGCCCCGGTTGAAGGCGGCGTCCACCTCCCGG
>CAZNWW010000737.1:0-270 GCA_964576155.1 uncultured Myxococcales bacterium
CGGCGTGGAGCAGGAGCCGCGCTGCGTAGTCATCGTTGAGGGGCATGTTGGTGGCCGCGGCTGACACCCCCACGGGGAATCGGTCCAGAATCGATATGCTCATCTTGATCAAAGCCTCCATGCCAAGCTCCTCGGTGAAGCTTATGCCGAGGAGGAGATTGGTCCTGTCCGCCTCTCCGATGCGCATGTAGGTCTGGAAGCCGAAGATTCCGTCACCTGCATGCCGGCTCTCCATGCCGGGAACCACCTTCTCCTGGATTCCCCCGATCA
>CAZNWW010000737.1:282-2448 GCA_964576155.1 uncultured Myxococcales bacterium
GATGGAGCCGGATCTCGGGTTCGAAATATGCATAGGTGATGGCGATGCTCGTGGGCTCGCCACCCGTCTTCGCCAGCTCCTCTATGAATAGCGTGGGACCGCCCGCGCCCTGGTAGATCCCGAAGCCCATGCGGAAGGCCTCGAAGAATTTCCATAGTCGAAGGTGATAGGCGTAGTCCGCCTCGATCTTCCAGAAGTAATCCTGCCTGGCATGTCCGTTGTAGAAGTCTACCCACTCGAAGGAGGTGTTGGCCCGTGACCGACCCTCCTCCGATGGGGCCGGCCGCGCCTCCTCGAAGACTTCGACCCGTCGGGGGGAATATCCTGTCCCGACCAGCGGTACTGGACGACCCTTCACGTCCCGCGCCTCGATGAAGTACTGGAAGCCCTCCATGGTGATTTTTTCACCCGGGACGGTCGCTGCCCAGGCGGTGTCCCCGTCCAGGTTCATGGGTAGTCCGTCGAAGTCCGTGCCCTCTCCGTCCCGGTAGTAGAGGTCGGTTCGTTCGATGAGGGCCTCGGGCGGGACCGCTACAACCAGGCGAACCGGATCTCCGATGGGGGTCGACAGGGGCGGCCGATGCAGCCCCTTCGGAGCAGACTCTTCATTACGCGATTGAGCGTTCCGTCTGGCCTCTGCGAAGGCGTGGAGGGTCTGGGAGATATAGAGTCTCATCCTCGATGGAATGGCGATACAGCGTGTTCGGGTGGAGCGTGAGGAACTCGAGCCACGCCTTCCCCCGCTGGTCCAGGGGCTCACCGAGGTTCAGCACCCACTGTGCGTGGACCGCCTCCGATTCCGGGTCCGGCGCGCATTCAGGGCAGTGGCATTCCGTTGGCGTCAAGGGGACGGCCGTCGCCAGGCCCGGCACGCGAACGGGGTCCCCAATCTTGAGGCGCTCGGTGGAGTTCACCAGAGGCCCGAGGACCGCTACCCGCTGACCCACCCGCGCCACGAGCTCGGTGCCCAGGAGGATGTGGTCCTCGATGATCTCGCCGGTGACGGGGTGGGGCATCTTGATCGACTGGTAGACTTCCACCTCCTGGCCGACCGCGAGGCCGTGCTCCTGCCCTATGTCGATCATGATCTCCGTGTTGCTGATCTCCTGGATGAGGAACCCGTGGAACGGCGCTTTTTCGGCCGTGGTGGGCGCGGCCGCGACGAACACGAGCACCGCCAGCACCCCTGTTGGGACGAGCCGACACCCCCAGAGTTTCGTAAGGCCATCGCCTGCACGCACGTCGGGTGTCGGATCGGGCATTAGTCCCCCCTCTCCCTGCCTCGGGCTGTTGCTGATTTATTGAGCTGTTCTGCCGGGTTCTGTAAGTTGCAAGACCCGTACCGGCCCTCTGGACCGCATGGGACCGTCAGGGTGGCGGAAAAACGGAGTAACGTTCATCCAAAGATTGGAGCAGAGATGCTCCTCAATGATGACATTCAGTTGAAGTACTTCCGCGCCCGGCGGATCCCGTCCACGAGTGCGTCGACTTCGTCCTTGTTGGTGTACGCAGCGAAAGATGCGCGCACCGATGAAGCAATCCCCAGGGCCCGGTGCAGGGGCTGTGCACAGTGGTGGCCGGCGCGGAGCGCGATGCCCTTCTGGTCCAGGAATGTGACCAGATCCAGGGGGTGAAGCGCATCGTCCGTGAAGCTCACCAGGCCGCCCCGAAGATTGGAGTCGTGCGGACCGAGGATCTTGAGCCCGCCGAGGCCGGTCAGACGCTCCAGCGCGTAGCGCGTGATCTCTCGTTCGTGATAGCGCAGGCGCTCCGGTGTGATGCCTTCGAGGAAGTCCAGGGCGGCGACGAAGCCGGCCGCGCCCGCAATGTTGGGGGTTCCAGCCTCGAAGCGGTGGGGGACAGCGGCCCAGGTGGCGTGGTCTTCCCAGACCTCTTCGATCATCTCGCCGCCGGTCTCCAGGGGCTCCAGCTCCTCCAGCGCGTCGGGCCGCCCCACCAGGAAGCCGAGCCCGGTGGGGCCGTAGGCCTTGTGCGCGGAGAAGGTCAGCCAGTCCACCTCCAGCGCGTCGAAGCGCACCGGGAAATGGCCCACGGACTGCGCCGCGTCCAGCATCACCCGAGCGCCGACTGCGCGTGCGGCGCCGGCGAGGCGCGCCACGGGGTTGATGGTGCCCAGGACGTTGGACACATGGATGAGGGCTGCGA
>CAZNWW010000738.1:0-2445 GCA_964576155.1 uncultured Myxococcales bacterium
TGGCTGCGTGCTCGGCGCCGCCGCCGTGGCAGCCCTCGCAGGAGACCTGGGGATCCGTGTACACGCCCTGGAAGCCGGGCATGTCAGGGTTCGGGGGACAATCGGGGTCGGCGGCGACCCAGCCGGTGGTGTGGCAGGTGCCGCAATTGTATGCTTTCATCTCGCCGGTGTGGTAGCCGACGTACTCCTTGGTCCAGAGGTTCCACTGGACCCCGGGGTTGTCCTCGGTGCCGGTGATGATGTAGCCGTCGAGGCCGATGAAGCGGGCCTTCCAGCCGTAGCCGCCGATGACATAGGTGATGTCGTCCCAGGTGTAACCGAGGCCGGGGAGGAGATCGAAGAAGGGCTCGGTCCACCACTTCTTGGCGAAGTCGGGGTAGACCGGCGGGTTGCCGTCGATGACCGGGTTGAGCTTGTAGCCGTGGCCGCTGACGGTCCAGTTGTCGACGATCTCGGGGTGCATGCCGCCGTGGCACTGGATGCACTTGTCCTTGCCGACGAAGTCCGGATCATTCACAGGAGGCTCGCAGGTGATGTCCTCGACACACACGTCGTCCACACAGGTGAAGGCCTTGGAGAGGGTCCCGATCTCATCGTCGGCGTATACCGTCGCTCTCTTGGAACGATCTCCCTCTTCGACGGAGTTCACGACGCCGACGAGGTGGTGGATCGGGCGCGCCAGTCGGGACGCCAGGAGGAACGCAAGGCCCTGGCCGAGGGCGATGCAGAGGAGTAAGGTCAGGATGAGACGGATCCGCAAGTCAGCCAACGCCCGGGTGATGCGTTCGTCGGTCATCCCCAGCCGAATGGCCCCGCCTTTGCCTCCCAGGATCGGGGCACGTACATCGGTCAGAACCCGATCACCGTCGATCCAGGCCTTGACGGAGAGGCGGTCCCTTCGGTGATCATGCTCCACGGGATCCCTGCCACTGGGGGCGAGGCGGGTCGAAGCCATGCTCCCTCCGTGCGGGTTCTCCACCCTGATGTACCGCACGTCATCCTCCTTTCTGACCACGTTCCGGATGATCCGACGTACCGCGGCGTGGTCGTCGACGACCACATGGCGGGTCAGAGCTGTGGCCAGGAGAGAAGCGGTCGATCGGGCCTGGATGCGCAGGGAATCGTATAGGCTGCGTGTTGCTGTACGGTGAACTTCATACGCGGCCACCACGCCGAAGATCAGCGCAACCGCCGCGCCCACACCGAGGAACTTTACAAAGACGGGGACAGCTCCGACGCGACACAAAATTCGCCCCAGCAGTCCGGAACGCTTCGTGCCGGAGGTCCTCATCGTTGCTCCTCCCAGCGGTCGACGAGGGTCTCGATGCTGCGGAAATGATCCAGCGGAGGGACAATGAAGAGGTCGATTTTGAGCAGCGCCAGGATAGACGCGCCGTCTGGATGCTCGTGCATCTCGAGCAGCGCCGTTCGGAGGGCGTCCTTCATGGCGTCGTCTGCAGCGGCCGGTGCGACGACTGGAGGCATGCCGAACGGAGATGAGCGAAGAATGACTCGGAGACGCCCGCGTGTGGAGGTCGGCATACGCTCGTAGACCAGGCTGTGTACCGCGGCCGCGTCCGCGTCCCCGTTGATGACTGCGGCGATGGCGAGATCGTGGCTGCCGGTGATGTGGTGGGCTGAGAAGAAGGCCGCAGGGTTCACCCCCTGCTCGAGGAGGTAGGTGGCAGGATAGAGCCACCCCGTTGTCGAGAGGCTGTCCGCCGACGCGAAGCGGGTGTCACGGAGATCCATGATTTCCTGGTGTTTGCTCCGCATCGGGACGATGACCACCGAGTGGTAGGTGGTCTCACCGCCTACAACGGGCACCGCCAGGAGGTCCAGTGCCTTCTCCCGCTCGAGGCGGACATAGGAGTAAGTACAGATGAGCGCAGCGTCGCATTCTTGGTCTCGGAGGAGTTGGTTGGTCTGGGTGTAGTTGTTCCGGAGGAGGAGATCCCCCCGTCTATCCAAGCGATCACCGAGCCAGACAGCGAGGTCGAAGTAGCGGAGCAGAGACTTCTCCGGGGAGATGACCGGTGCAATAGCGACGCGGAGGGCCGGTCGATTGTCCACCTTGTATGACGAGTGGGAACTGCCGGTTTCCGTAACGGACTTTGTCCGCGCTTCCGTTTCTTCGACGTAGTCTTCGAGGCCCTTCCGGCGGCCCAGGTCAGCGGCCAGAGCTACCATGGCGAGGACATATGCGGTCCCGAAGCAGAGCAACAGTGCCGCTGTCAGGGGCCGATTGTCCACCGCAGCCAGCGAGCAACGTCCGCGGCGAAGTAGGTGAGGATGATGTCCGCACCGGCGCGGGTCATGGACGTGAGGGTCTCGAGGATCACCCGCTTCTCGTCGATCCAGCCCCGGGCCGCAGCGGCCTTGATCATGGAGAACTCGCCGCTGACGTTGTAGGCGGCCACGGGCAGATCGAACTCGTCCTTCACC
>CAZNWW010000739.1:0-1350 GCA_964576155.1 uncultured Myxococcales bacterium
GGTCTTCGCCCACTACCAGGCCAAGGTCGTGGCCGAGCAGATCGCTGCCGAGATCAACGGACGCCCGGCTCGCTCGTCCTTCGACGGTCGGGGATCCTGCTGGCTCGAGATCGGTGACGGTAAGGCCGGGTACGCCAGCGGCGACTTCTACCATGCCCCGGAACCCGCCCTCCGAATGCGCCGACCTGGCCGTCTGTGGCATTTGGGCAAGGTCGCTTTTGAGAAATGGTGGCTCAATCATTGGTTTTAGGATGCCTTCACCTTTGCTAGAGGTTGTAGACCGGACGTCCACCATGGACGCCCGTCCTTTGAAGGCAGCCTATCGAACGCAGACCATTGACGTTCGCGCACTCACATCTGGGATTAGAGTTCAGCTATACCCAGTCGTTGGGATCGTTGGTGTCCTCGGGCGAGGGCAGGGTGTCGACGGGGGGCTGGCTGGGCGCGTCCTGCCGGCCTGCTGCGATATAGCGGACGATGAGCCCCAGAAGGACCATCAAGGCGAGGAAGATAAGTCCCAGGAAGATCCAGCCCCCTATGTAGAGCTGCTCCACCTCTGCGGTGGCGCTGCAGCTGGAGGCCCCGGCGAGGACGGCCGCGAGGACTGTGACTAGTGTTCGGTCCATGGTCGTCTGCTCGTTTGTTGTGCGTCTTCCATGGGCCATGTTAGACCAACTCGTCATGGGGTACAAGATTCCCTCAGCCGTTGCCTCCGAGCACAGTGTACACGATGGCGAGGAGGAACAGGGCGGCGAGGCCGCCGAAGATCCAGGCCGGAGTGAGTCCGGGCTCATGGGGCGGCGGGGCCTTGGTGCGCCGCTTCACGGGCGTCTTTTTCCTGGCCGCTGTCCGCTTCCGGGTCGCCGGCGTCTTCGGCTTCGAACCTGTGGGTGTCTTGCGCTTCGCCGCCGCGGCTCCGGTCGCCACGGACCGGGTGGCGGGGGCTCTTTTCTTTTTTGGACCCCGAAGCCATTCGGCGAGGGCCCTGGGGCCTGCGTCGGGGTATTCGTTGCCAAGGACCGCCTCCATCTCCTCCAGCGCGACGGGAGCCGTGGGCCGGGCCTCGACCCCCTTTGCGAGCATCCGTCGCAGCAGGTCGGCGAAGGGCGGCGGGAGCCGGGTCAGGGGAGCGCCGGGCGGCGTGTATCCTTTCTGGGCCTGGAGGATGATCTCCCGGGTGTCCGCGGCCTCCTTGAAGGGCTTTGCGCCTGTGAGCGCGCCCATGGTGACGAGGCCCAGGGAGTAGAGGTCCGAGCGACCGTCCATGGGGTGCCCCGAGGCCTGCTCCGGCGGCATGTACCGGAACTTGCCCTTGACCAGGCCCGTGCGGGTCTGCTCCATGCGCCCCTC
>CAZNWW010000739.1:1360-2438 GCA_964576155.1 uncultured Myxococcales bacterium
CGCGATGCCGAAGTCGATGAGGGTGACCCGGCCGTCCTTCCCCAGGAAGATGTTCTGGGGGCTCACGTCCCTATGGACGATACCCAGGGGTTTCCCGTCCGAGTCCTCGAGCGCGTGGGCGTAGGTCAGCGCGTCGAGGAGCTCCGTTAAGACCCAGGCCGCAAGCTCCTGCGGCAGCTTCTTCCGCTTCTTCATGGCGTCGGCCAGGGTCAGGCCGTCGAGGTACTCGGTGGCGATGTACGGGAGGTTCTGCTCCTGGCCGTAGTCCAGGGTCTCGATGATGGCCCGGTGCCTGAGGAGCGCGCCGGTGCGGGCCTCGTCCTCGAACATCTTGCGGTGGTGCTCGTCCTTGGCCAGGTGCGCGTGCACCACCTTGAGCGCGACGGTCTTCTCGAAGCCCGACTCCCCCGCAAGGACGGCCCTGTAGACCGTAGCCATCCCGCCGCTGGCGAGCTCTTCCTCGATGCGATACCGACCGAAATGGGTGTACTGGGGCCCTGCCATGGCGCACCTCCCCTCGCCCGGATTGTAGCCCAATCCAAAGTGAGGGCGAAAATTCAGCGCCTGCGTGCCTCAGGCTGTCTATATCAGCGTCTCCGCACGCGATCCGAGCCGGGGAGCCAGCGACCCGGACTCTCGCGCCACAGGCGCTCTCCCTGTGGGAGGGGTCTCCGGCCCCGATTTCCGGCGAAGGGCCTGCAATTTTCCAGGAGTTCCTGTTCCAGGGTTTCAGTAGATCCTCTCCCTGAAATGTTGACTTGACTCCCCTGCATTACGCACCAGATCTACCGTAAGTACGTTATTGAAGTCGCAGAGTTTTTACCGATATCCTATCCCCACTGCCATCTCCTGGAGTCGATGATGACCGCACCATCGCCCCTCTTGTCCGCGTGCCTTATCGTGAGGGACGAGGAGGAGCATCTCCCCCGGTGCCTCGCCAGCCTTGAGGGTCTCGCTGACGAGGTCGTGGTGGTGGACACCGGGTCGACCGACGGCACGGTTGCGATCGCAGAGGCTGCCGGGGCGCGGGTCTTCCACGAGCCATGGCGCAACGACTTCGCGCTCCACCGCAACCAGG
>CAZNWW010000740.1:0-2424 GCA_964576155.1 uncultured Myxococcales bacterium
TTTCGTGCTGGCATCCGCGCCGGTATCGGCCCAGGACTACGGTGCCCGCCTGGGGGTGCAACGGGGCGGGGCGGTCAGCTTCGAGCCGAGAGGGCCGGGGGTCGTCTTCGGCGCTCTCGATCCGACCGTGAAGAAGTGGTACGTCCCCCAGGAGCTGTATTTCGACTACCACTGGCAGCAGTGGGAGTATTCGAACTACGCCCGGGACTCGTACCAACGGTACGTGAACACCAGGATCGAGGGTGACTACTTCTACGACTCCTTCGGGGACTACATCAACTTCGGCTGGTTGATCTACGACTGGCGGCAGGACCAGCCCCTGAGGGAGGGGAGCAGCATTTTCAAGAGCCGCAACTTCAACGGCTTCTTCTCCAACATCACGGTGAGCGCTGACCAGCGCGGGCAGTACGCCTACGCCATCACGGTCGGCAACGACATCCGCACCACTCTGACGCCGATGACCTTCTCCAAGCCCAGATTCAACGGGGTCCAGGTCGACTTCGCCTCCGACAAGTATTCGGCGACGATCCTGGCCTCGCGGATCAGCGATCCCGTCATCGGCAGCACGGAGACACCGAGGAAGCAGACGAACCTGACCAGCCTCGTGGGCGGCCGGGCCACGGCCCAGGTGGGCGATTTCATCACCCTCGGCGCCACCCTCGTCGACGCCCGCAACGCCAACACCGCCCTCGACATGTTCGACGGCAACTTCATCGCCGGCAACCTGACGGCCGGCCAGAGCGGCACCCCGGTCACCGCCATCGCCATCGTCCTCAGCGACGACAGCCCGGAGGACGGCGAGGGCGGGGCGGCCCTCTTCGAGCACGACCTGCGGATCACGAGCAAGGACTTCGAGAAAGGGCTGGAGACCGAGCACAGTCTCGCCGAGGTCGTCCGCTCGGGCGCTGAGTGGCCGGCCGTGTTCGGCGGGTTCGCCAGGGAGGGGTTCGTTTCCGCCGACGGCACCGAGCGGATCGTGCTGAACTACGACTTCACCGATCCCGCCTACATCGGGCCCGACCTGACCAGCGTCATCGACGTCGAGTTCGACTACCTGATCGCCAACGACTACCACATCCAGATGTGGTCGAACCGCCAGACCGGCAGAACAGGCGAGGATGGCGTTCCCGCCGCCCCGCTGACGAGCGAGGTCATCGACGAACAGCAGCCGGTGCTGTTCACGGTCGAACGGGCCGAAGGCAACATCAAGGATATCTCGAATGTCCGGATGGTAGAATTCGACTACGGCCTGCCCACGGCGAACCTCGTCGGCGGGTTCACGATCGAGGGCACGGGGTTCCTGGGGTTCGACTTCTACGGCGAATGGGACCGGAGCGTGCGGTACTCGCAGTACCCGAACGCGGCCCGGTTCTCCGCCAACAAGGGCCACGAGATCTCCTCGCGGAGCGGCGACGCCACGATCTTCACGATCGAGAGACACGGGTATCCCTACTTCGCCTTCGCGGAGCTGTATTCCGTGGACCAAGACTATTCGACGTCGACGTTTGCCTCCAACACGGCCGGCGACTTCCGGTATGACTTCCCCTCGGGCGACCGTTACGAATTCGTCGACGACAACGACGACCAGGATCGGATCGTCGACTGGGCCCGCAAGGACACCCCGGGTGAGGACAGCCAGGTGTTCCCGGGTTGGGACGAGAACAACGATTTCGTCTCCGACTTCAACCAGAACGACACCGGGGTGGGCGGCGGCGTTGAGCTGCCCGACTACGAGGAGCCGTTCCTGCGGCACGACGTGGACCGCCCGGAGTTCCTCTTCGGGATCGACCTGAATAACAACGCCTGGATCGACCGGTTCGAGGACGACGATCTGCCCGACTACCCCTACAAAGCCGACCGACAGGGATACAACGTGTTCGGCGGGATGAACCTGACGCCCGAGGCGAGGGTCTTCATCGGGCGGGTCGACGAGAAGATGTTCTCCGATGACCGGGAACACCTCAGCACGTACGGGCTGTTCACCTTCGACAAGGAGTACGCCGGACTCGGCCGGGTGCGGGTGTTCGACATGTTCAAGCGGACGAAGGACACGATTCCCGACGCGCGGCGGGCGCCATCGCCGAGCAAACGGGCGCCGATCCAGCCCGTCGTCGAAGACATCCTGCCCGCCCCCGACACCTGGATCAATTCGGCGTGGGTGGGCTTCGACTACACGGCCATCCCCAAGCTCGACTTCATCAACAAGCTCAAATACGAGTTCCACAACCAGAGCGGCGCCCAGGTCGACATCGACGGGCGGCCCCTGGACCCGGTGGCCAATCTGTTCGGCCTCGTCAACAAGGTCGAATACACCCTCGAGCTGGGGAACATCAACTTCCGGCCGCGGTTGAAGAGCGAGTTCCTGCGCCAAGACGCCTTCGCAAAGGAGGAGCCCGCGCTGTGTGAGATGGAGTTCTGGGGCTG
>CAZNWW010000741.1:0-2403 GCA_964576155.1 uncultured Myxococcales bacterium
CTCCTGGTACACAGTGCCGTCCGCGTCCGCACGGACGTTGACGAGCTTGACGCCCACGGAGATTCCCTTCGAGATTGTTCGGTAGGGGTTGTCCCAGGAGCCGTTGCCCAGGTCATCGTCTCCATTGTCCCAGTCCACCCAGACGCCGGCAGCGCCGCCGTCGCAGACCTCGTCGGTCTGGGTGCCGTCGCAGTCGTCATCCAGGCCGTTCCCGCAGAGGTCCCCGGCCTCGGGCACCACAGCGCCGTAGCATGGGGACCAGTCGGAGCCATCTGTCAGACACTGCCGGTATCCCGCCTTGCAAGCCCCAAGGCCAGCGGTCCCACCGGGGCCGGGGTAGCAGGTCTCGATAGCGTAGGGTACGCATTCGCCGCCGCACTGGATAGACTCGTTGTAGCACCCCTGGATCGGATCACAGGAGTCGATGGTGCAGGGGTCCTGATCGTCGCAGTTCACGGCGGCCCCACCGGTGCACTGGCCCTGGAAGCAGACGTCCCCCGTGGTGCACACGTTGTTGTCGTTGCACGCGGGCGCCACGAAGGTCGAAACGCATCCTGCGGCAGGGTCGCAGGTGTTCGCCGTGCATGGATTTCCGTCATCGCAGGCCCCGTCGTCCGGTGTGTACACACAGCCGAAGTCGTCGCAGGTGTCTACCGTGCAGGCCACCTCGTCGTCGCAGTCTGCGTCTCCCCCGGCCAGGCATCCCTGGACAGCATCGCAGGTCTCCAGGCCGTTGCAGGGGATGCCGTCGTCGCAGGCCCCATCGTCAGGAGTGTAGACGCATTCGCCGCCCGGGCCGGGCTCGTCCAGGGTGCACGCGACTCCGTCATCGCAGCCCGCGCCCGTCGGAATACAGGTGCCGCTTTGACAGGTACCTGTCTCGTCCTGGAGTGTGGCGCACGCGGTCCCGTCGGATTTGTCCTGGAACGCGCAGCCTGTTTCCTCGTGGCAGGTGTCCAAAGTGCAGGAGTTCCCGTCATCGCAGGAGAGGGGCACGCCCTGGCACTGGAGCGCGCCGACATCTCCCACGGGCGTACACGAGTCTGCGTCGGTGCAGAGGCTCCCGTCGTCACATGGCGTCTCCTCGGGGAGGAAGTCGAGTACGCAGGGGTTGGTGCCCTCCTTGGCGCTCTCGTTGCACCAAGCGGTCTTGCAGGGGTGCTGCGAGGCGCAGTTGTGTGTCGGGCCGCCCTCGCAGATTCCTGCCGCGTCGCACGCGTCGTCGTCGGTGCACGGGTTCACGTCGAGGCAGGGATGACCCGCGGGCAGGTCCTTGGCGATGTCGCATTCACCCGTGGTCGCATTGCAGAGGAGCTCTACGCAGTCGTCAGGGTCCGGATCCGCGCAGTCCAGAGCCTCGCCTCCAACGCAATCGCCGGCCTGGCATGTGTCGTCCTGGGTGCAGAGGCTACCGTCGCATTCTGTCGGCCCGTCCTTGACTACGTGGGTACACCCCTCCACAGGATCGCAGCCGTCGATGGTGCAGGGATTCCCGTCGTCGCAGTCCGCGGATTCGCTGCCTGCGCAGATCCCATCCCCGGTGCATTGGTCCCCGACGGTGCAGGGGTTCCCATCGTCGCAGGTTATGTCGAGCGCGGACGTGTGGAGGCAGGACCCGTCTGTGCAGATGTCGACGGTACAGGGGTCGTCGTCATCGCATTCCACGTCGTCCTCGCATGTAGCGTCGATCGAGATCTCCCCGACGGAGTCCCAAGTCGGTGCGGTGTCCGACTGCGCATCGCCGCTGGTTTCGTTGCAGCCGATCAGGACCACCAAGAGCGCCGGGGTCGCCAGCATCAGCATCACAATATTACATCTGGTCATTGGTCCTCTCCCGACCCTGGGGGGCTCGTAACTATCCGTAGAGTGACCTGCATCCTAGCCGCTTCCGTGAGCTGGCTCAAGGGCTTGGCAGTGTCCGCGGCGTTGACGTCCCGTCGACGGGATGGTTGACTGCTCTGGTCGATGGTCGAGACCCGAGGGGAGGGCCCTGTGGAGCAGCAGATTATCACACGTGAGATGGTCGAGGATGTGGCGGTGGTGACCCTTGACGATACCGGACAGAACAGGATCTCCGGACCATCCTGCGCCGCGATTCGCGGGGAGCTGGCCGCGTTGGCCGCGGATGAGGCGGTGCGGGCCGTGGTGATCACCGGTGGAGACAAGTTCTTCTGCAACGGCCTGGACCTGGACTGGATGAAGACCCGGGGGAAGCGGGAGCTCTTCGGTTTCCTCATGGACGTGTCCGCGCTGCTCAAGGACACTGCGCTCTTCCCCAAACCCTTGATCGGGGCGATCTCCGGCCACGCCTTCGGGCTGGGCGCCATCTGGGTGTCAGGCTTCGACTTTCGCATCACACGGTCGGATCGCGGCTGGATCTGCTTTCCGGAGATGGACATCGAT